>CANJJY010000032.1 GCA_947474445.1 Oligoflexaceae bacterium | reverse complement strand
GAATAGCTCGAACTGCTTTGTCCCCTCTTACGTCCTCACGACTCAACCGCTGAAAGCCATCAGCTACGATGCGATCAATACCGGCAAAGGCTCGATGCAGAACTCGCTCACGCTCGGCGGTATAACCGGGACGCTCGCCGATTGCAGCGCGGGAAATACGTCTGGCTGCGTGACCACGGCGACCTATAAATCGATGGACCTCAGCAGCGCTGGATCGGCAACGGGACTCACCTCCTCCAACTTCAACGCGACTCTCGCCACGGCGGCTAACTTCGAATTCTGGGATGCTGCAGGCGCTCGCTATCAGGTCGCTGGGAGCAGCAGCCTCAGTGCCGCCAATGTAAAAAGCGGGGTCTCGCTCTTTGGCGTCTCGGGGAATTATCCTTCTTCTACTTATCCCCTCGCCAGCAACACGGGGACCACCGATCTCACGCTCTTTACCACCCAGCTGACGACCGACGGTGCCTTCGAATTCTTCGACAGCGCCGGCACCCGCTACACGGGAAGCGGTGACAGTGATCTCGTGGCTGCGAAAATCAAAAACGGCATCGCCCTCGAAAACTTCAGTATCACCGGCACCTTCACCTACGGCTGCCCGACGGGCTGGATCAAGGTCCCCGGCGATGCTGCCTACGGCACCAACGATTTCTGCGTGATGGAGTACGAGGCTAAAAGCGTATCAACTGTGGCGACTTCACAAGCAGCCCTCACGCCTTGGGTCTCGATCACCCAAACTGCCTCCATCACCAACTGCCGCGCCCTTGGTACGGGCTACGATCTCATCAGCAACGCCCAGTGGATGACCATCGGCGCCAACGCCTCTGCCCGCAGCGCGAACTGGACCAGCGGCACCGTCGGAACCGGCTATCTCTTCGCCGGGCACAACGATACTAATCCCAACCAAGCCTGCGCTGCCTCGAGCAACGACAGCCTCTTTTATGTGGAGACGGACTGCACGCCCGTAAGCTCAGGCGATACGACGGAGCAAAGACGAACCCTCACCCTCTCCAACAGCGCCGTGATCTGGGACCTCTCCGGCAACGTCTGGGAGTGGGTCAACTACATGAACCGTGGTGATAAGCCCGGCAATACTAACGCGTGGGTGGAATATACAGCGCTCACTGGCACCACGACCACTGCGCTCAAGGATCTCGTCCCCACAAACGCTGTCAAAGCGTTTTGGTCCGACACGTGGAACTCCGGAAAGTGGATTGGCCAGATTTACCCCGGAACCAACGGTTCCGGAGGCGCCCTCGTACGGGGGGGTGCTTGGAGCGGTGGCTCGGGCGCCGGGGTGTTCACCGCTGATCTGAACAATGACCCGTCGAATTCGCGCACGTACATTGGCTTTCGATGCGGCCTCGCCGCCCCGAGCCCCTGATTTCCGGTCATTTGAGCATGGGTAATTGGTCATTATTAAAATATGTTTTGTGAAACTATCAAACTACTTTCTTAACTGAGAGCCGATTGCGGAAAACGGAAATCACGTGGTATCACTGGATTCCGTTTTTCCGCGCCGCGGAAAGGCTTTCCGCAGAAAGCAAACCAAATGGAAAGAAAAACCGCTCCGCGGCACGAGAAAGTGCCCGGCGGCAAGGACAGGGAAATCAGCCCCGAGGACGCCGCGGCGCTGCTCGGTGTTCACCCGCGCACCATCAGAAATCTGCTGACGAAAAAGGCAATCATCGGCCTCAAGGTCGGAGGCCGTTGGTTTATCGATCGGCAATCGGTAGAGCGCTACAAAGAGGAGCAGAACGGCCCCAGCGGCGCCAAAGCCCCTTCGTCTTCCTCACTTCTTGGACCCAGGGTTTTAGCACCCTATCGGCTATGCCTGCATGCCTTCGAGCTTTTCCCCTGGGCCTCGGGCAACGCGAGCGTCGATCTGCGGGTGATCAGCCTCCAGCACAGCATCCTCGAAAATCTCGGCGCAGGATTTTATTCGTATGGCGCCGAAAAAAAGCTCCAGTACACCTACGCCAGGTCCGCGATCGGCAGTCTGATCGGCCTTGTGCATCCCTACCGCGAGAAGGTAGAGGCCATCAGCAAGGCCATCGTCTATCTCGAGGAAGAATGTGTCCCAGCCGTGACGAGCCTTTTGCGTAAAATCGAGCACAATCAAGGAAAGTATAAAGCGCATGCAGCTGCCGCCAGTCTATAGCAAGACCTATCATCTGACCGAAAGCATCCTCAAATGTACCGCGCATTTTCCAAAGCAGCACCGACCCACCCTCGGGCGGCGTCTTGAAGAAAGCGCGCTCGATCTGGCGACCAAGCTGCGGCGGAGCCTGCTCGGCGGTGCGCCGCGCGAGCTCTCCCCTCTGCTCGGCACGGTCGATGACCTCAAGGTCTACCTCCAACTTGCGCACGAGCTCACCTGTATCAGTCACGCCCAGTATCACGATCTCAGCCAGTCGGTTTCCATCATCGGCAAGATGCTCGGCGGGATGAAGCGCTACTACGAGGGTGGTTCCACTCTCGACGCAATGGGATGAGCCGATGCTGATCGATACGATCGCGAGCTCATCTCCCGATTGAGTTGGGCAAATATTTTGCATAACCTTCGGTAAATACAAAGAATACTTTGCAAACAGCGAATTCAATTAAACTTTTCTTGAAAAATACCGATAAGGTATTTATAAGATACCTAGGGGGTATCCATGGGCTTCGAATGGGACGAGAAAAAAAGCCAAAAGACTCACGAAGAACGGGGGGTCACCTTCGGACAAGCGACGAGCCTCTGGGCTGACCCTGACTCTCTGGAAGTTGAAGCAAACGTTCAAGGTGAGAGCCGCTCTCTGAAAATTGGCAAACTTAGCGATGGAAAAATCTACACCGCAGTTTTCACAATGAGAGCACCAAACATCAGAATTATTAGTTTCCGCAGGTCACGCCCTAATGAAGAGGCAAAATATGAGCAAAGCAAAGATTAGCACGGAAGAGTTTGATCGAAAGGTTGAGGAAGGCGAAGACATCAGCGAATTCGTCGACTTCGATTTGATCAGCAAGAAAGTCAACGTGGATTTTCCTGTCTGGATGATAGAAGCGATGGATGCTGAGGCTGATCGTCTGAGCATTCCTCGACAAGCAATCATCAAAATGTGGATCGATGAAAAACTTTCTCAAATCAAGAGAGAAAGATCATTGGGCGACCGTCGCTCCGAAAAAGGGGCTTGAGCGCACCTTTGATGCCAACCTCAAGTGACCTGGATCTGCGCCATGTTAATCGAAGAAATCGCGAGCTTCACCAATCTCTCCCAGTCGCTCGCTCACTGCCGCTGCGGAAAAAAACTCTCGCAGGGTTATCAGAAGTTTTTGCTCGATTTGCCCGATGCTTTGCATCGTATGCAGGGCGAGCTCCTGAGGGGCGAATACCGCTGGCAGCCCTATCGAAAGTTTTTTGTCTGCGATCCTAAAAAACGAGCCATCCTCGCCGCTCCCTTTCGGGACCGCATCGTCCATCAGGCGATCTGTCAGGTGATCGGCGAGACGATTAATGCAGTGATTCCCAAGAATTCCTACGCCTGCCGTCAGGGCATGGGCAACCGCCACGCAGCTGAAGAGATGCTCCGGATTCTCAAGGTCCTGGGGCCCCAGCGAACGGTGGTCAAGCTCGATGTGAAGCAATACTTTGCCTCGATCAAGCACGATCTGGTGCTAGCCATGCTGCGCGAGCTTTTGCCTGACAACTCGGCTGAGCCTTTGCTCCGCTCCCTGCTCTCGAGTCATAAGGAATATCGAGAGGCAGGCCGCGGCATCCCGATTGGCAACGTCACCTCGCAGTATATCGCCAATCTTTTCCTCGCGCCGCTCGATAGGCTGGGCGCGAGCGAGTCAGGTATTTATTATCTACGTTACATGGACGATATGGTGATCGCTGGGGCAAAAAAAGCTGAGGTATATCGCCTCGCCAAGCACATCATCGCCCACGCCGAGGGCGCGCTGAGCCTGGAAATCCCTGCGCGAAAAAGAGTTTTTCTGGCAAATGATCCTGTGCCTTTTCTTGGCTTTGTGTTAGATCATGAAGGCTATCGGCCGCTCCGTCGCAATCAGCGCCGCCTCAGAAGAAAAGTGAAGCGGCTCACGGATAAAAACGTCAGGCCGAGCGCCATCGCCCAGGTGGAGACTTCGTTTCATGCCTGGGAGCAATTAAATATACGATAGCCTTCGGGCTAAAGGTGCGGGGCCTATGGACCCGGCAAGGCGCCCTCAAACGGGGGGGTAATTGGAACAATGGCTCGAACGCCGGGGTGTTCACCGCTAATCTGAACAATGACCCGTCGAATTCGAACACGAACATTGGCTTTCGATGCGGCCTCGCCGCCCCGAGACTTGACGCATGAGTTCGCGTAGGAAGCTTTTCGCTCACGGGCAGAAGCCGCGATCCAAATCAAGGCACTTCGGCCCTGCACCTGGGCTCATCCTCGGGACTTCGGTCCCGGGGAACGTCCGAACCCCTATTGTAGGTATTGCTCACAATACTCGTCGACTATTTTATTGAAGACATCGGCGTTCACAAATCCAAGACCTTTCTCTTCAGGCCAAACCTTGCAAATGTAGTGCTGGCCACCAGGATTTTCTATCCCCAGAACATAGGCATCAATACCGAGCCTGCTTAGCTGGCCAAACATCTTTCGTTTGGCGTTGATGAAATCAGAAAGGCTTGCTGCTTTAGGACAGAAAATAATTCAAAAAATTCATTTAACTGAACGGCGCTAATATCTTGACTGTGGGCTGCTTATTCAGAAGATGTCATCCATCGACATAAATAAGCCACTTCTGATCTTTAGTCTTTAGATATAAGCATAGACCAACGGCAAAGCGGCGAACACCTCGAAGAGGATGTCGATATCACGACTCACCAATCGTAATAAACTGATAATATTAATATATCCCTACAATAAGCGATTTACACTCAAGTTATTGACAAAATGGCCGATATTTGAAATGATATGCAATGGTATGGAAAGTGAAGGTAAGATATGCAAATAGTAATAACCGACTGGGCCTTACAATCTTACCTGAACCTCAAGCACAAGCATGTTTTCACGAACGTCGAATACTGGACAACACTGCGCCCCGATGTCGAATTACTCAAACAGTACCCCTACCACTCCAAATTCGGATTGACCGGCTTCTGGGGGCCTGTAAATCAGGGTCACGGTGTGAATACGCAGAATGGATATAAGGTCAACTACCCGCCTCTGAAGAGGCAGGCATGTGAGGAAAAGGTCCGAGCATGTCTCACGTTGACCCGCCCGAGCAAAGCCGGATTTAACCCGGTGGAGCTACGTTAGGAGCGAATCATATAGTTACCTCCGGATGCTTCACCAGTCCTGAGCTCTAAGGCAAGTGGTTAAACAGGAGTAAGGGGATTAGGCCAGTGCTGCTTGCAAGTAAACCGCTCCATAACTTCGGCAAGGTGACCTTTAACCGCGCAAGCGGATAACGCTGGAGTAATCCAGCACGTCTCTCACGAGACTGACAGCCGGGAAAGACCGGCACCCTTTGGGGATTATCTCCGATCTGGGAGATAGCTCACCCCCAATTCCTCCCATCAATGAATTGATGGGTATCCTTGTGAGGAAATATTATGAAATGGGGTAACTTCGGTGCTGGTAGGATTGAGTTGCGACTTGCAGTAGCAGTCTTAGGTTCCGCTGCTTTCCTTTGTCAGGCTTATGTCAAGACCAAGGATACTCAGGACTATCGTGAGGCGCTCAACTTGGAAAGATATATTAATCTCATAAACCAAAGGCGGTATGTCCACTGTGGGGTGTTATCATGAACATATCCAAGAGAATAGTTTCCAAAGACGACAGTCTCATTAGCTGTGTAACAGCCATGACAAGTTCAAACCTCCCCAGTGCTTTTATACTTGATGCAGCTGCGCTAGCTCGCCGCGATAACGCGATCCTAGGTTTGATGTTGCTTTGGTTGAGCAGCGACGAGGAGGACAGGGCAGAAATCGAAGCTGATCTCCAGAATCACATCGAAGACGAGCGCGAGCTTCCTCAAGCAGCCCATGGTCCAGTCGAAAAGCCAAAGATCGGATACAGACAACTCGGAGAAGTAGCGGGCGACGTTGCTGCGTTTAAAGCCAAGCTGCGAGATCACATAGATCAGGCTGGTGGCGTCGCCAAGGTCGCATCGCTTACCGGGATGCCACAACCGTCTTTGAGCCGTTTACTCAATTCGGGATCAATGCCGCGACGAACCACCTTGTATAAAATCGCTAAGGCTATAGGTTTATCGGAGTCGGAGATTGCTTTTGAGTGGACGAAGTAGCGAACCTTAAGGAAGAGCCCGAAGCCAACTCAATACCAAGCTCACCCCAACCCCCAAATCAGCGCCTCAACGAATCTTATAGTCCTTACCCGTCGGAATAGAAATCCACTGCTCTGAAGTCATCTCCGAGAGCTTATAGGACGGATTACGCTGCAGAAACAATTCCGGATCAACCGGCTGCTTTCGACAAGCTTCGATATGATAGATACGCGAATAGTAGGTAACGAATTTGCCATTCATCCCCTTGCAGGCTTCGGCCAATGGAATGACATCGACATCCTTTTCGGCGTCTAAAAGCTTTTTGTATTCCTCATCGAGGACCGACTTGATTTCTTTACCCGGCGCGATTCCGCGGAATTCTGCCTCGGTCAATTCGAAGATCTCAAGACCGCGTTTCCCTCTCTTTTGCGAATGCTCGACATAGGTATCCCAATCGGGAAGCAAATTCTTCTTACACTTCTCGATAAAATAAACCTCATCGCCTCGCGACAGAACGTAACGACCCTCGAACTTCAGACAATTGACTTTGTTGCTGGGCTTCTCGTTGCCGATCGATTCGCCCGCCGGAATCTTTGCCACGGTCGGTGAATCCACATTCAAAACGGTCTTGCCCGTGAGAATGGGGTTCTGATCGTCATCGCTCGATACGATCTCGCGTCGTTTGCATTTTTCGATCTTATAGATCCGATCGTAGTAGCCGATGAATTTGCCTTCGTATTTCTTGCATTCCTTTTGAATGTCAGCCGCGCTGAATTCAACTTTCTTCGGAAGCTTCGGCGGGGCGAGATCCTTGACTACGGGTGCACCTGCCGCCTGCGGGGGAGTCGCGACGGAGGTGGAAACAGAAGGTTCTTCGTCTTGGCCCTGAGCCTGCCAGCTGAGAAAGGACAAGCCCAAGCTCAAAAGCAGTGCCGCCAGAGAAAGAGGAAAACGCATGTGATCATCCTTTGCAAATGCCCGAAACGCACTGTTTATTGTTGAAGAGGAGGAGCTCTGTACGAACTTTGGGCAGAGTCCGAACGCAAGGGCGCATTAAGGTATTAAAAGGCCTTGCACGGCAATTGGCAATATATTTGCACAGAGGGAGTAAGGAGGGTGCGTCTGCCTCCCCCGTAGAGTCGCCAGACGTGGAGCTGCTGCAAATGGATAAGATCCTTAAATTCCTCGAATTTTCGTCCATTGATCCGCGACTCTACTGGCGTATTCCGAACCGCGATGGTCAATTTGTTTATGAAATTCAGTGGCGAAGAGATGAACGCTCGCGCTGGCGGGTGCGAAAACTCGGCGCTTTGCTCTGGGATCTATCCTCTGATGAGAGCTTGGTGCCCCTACTCGAAGCCCTTCAGATCGACGTCTACCTCTTTGAAATGAAACTTAAGAACAGCCTCATGCAGCAGGTGACCTTTGCTCATCGCATCGTCGAAGATGCTCGCAAACTGCTTGGCTCCGATTCGATCGATCAGGCCATAGCTGAACAACAGGATTTCCTGAAGCAGCTCGAGGTAGCCCTCTTGAAACTGACTCAACCCCGCCCCACGCAAGCTCCGCGGCCCCAGCTCCGCATGTTAAAGAATACTCAGGAAGTCTAAGACGCTCGCCTCCGCTGCTCGCAGACACCTTGACCTTGCCTGCTCAAGGGCTGCGCGCTAAGCTCTTGCTCTGAGGGGGTGCTGGTGTCGACACAATGGATGCAATCTTATCAAGTTCCACACATAGGCGGTCTTACGCTTGCCCCCGACAGTTGGGCTCACGATGCGCCGCTGCGTGCGTCTGCCGTTCTCTGTCTCATGATTCCGGGCTTAACGCCGGGGAGTCCTCTCCGCATCCTCTTCACCCGTCGATCGGCCTTGGTGTCCTCTCATCGAGGGCAAATCGGCTTTCCTGGGGGGCGCCGTGAACAAGCTGACACAAGTCCCGTCGTCACCGCGCTGCGCGAGACCGAAGAGGAAATTGGCGTTCTCTCGCATCGCATTGAAATTCTCGGGTCTCTCCCGCCGGTCAAAGCCTTGGACCTGCATCCCGTCATCCCCATCGTCGGCGTCGCGCAGCTCACTCTCGATGAGTGCCGGCCCAATGCCGACGAGGTTGCCGAAGTGTTTGCCTTGGATTGGACATACTTCACAGCCGCATCGCGCAACGCAGTGCGATTCAATCTGTTCGGGCGATGGCGCGAAACAGCGATTTATCCGGCCGAAGGCTATGGGGTCTGGGGGCTGACCGCGATGATGCTGACCCGAGCTTTGATCGCGAGCTCCCCCGCTACGTCGCCGACACCTTAGATCCGTTCTCTCAGCTTTTGTCCGAGAGCCTCGGTCCCCGGTTTTCCCATCAGAGCAAACAGGTTTTTCTTATAAGCTTCTACACCCGGCTGATCGTAAGGATTGACGCCGAGCATCGCCGCGCTCAAGGCACAGCCGCATTCAAAGAAGGCGAAAAGAGCGCCGAGACTTCGTTCACTCAGATCAGGAACGGTCAGCTGGAGGCACGGCACACCTCCATCATAATGAGCTAACAGCGTCCCTTGCATCGCAGCACGATTGATATCGTTGACAAACCGCCCTTCCAGGTAGGTGAGCTGATCGAGCTTGCTCGACTGAGCCGGCACGCGAATCCGCTGTTCGATTCCCTTACGTCGCGCCACATCCTGTTCGATCACGAGGAAGGTTTCGAGGAGATTGCGCACACCGTCCTGCACATACTGGCCCAGCGAATGTAGATCGGTCGTATATACCATGCCCGCGGGGAAGAGGCCTTTGTGCTCTTTGCCTTCCGATTCACCGTAGAGTTGCTTCCACCATTCTACGATGTGACTCATCTTGGGATTGCTGGTCGCCAGGATTTCTATCCTTTTATCAGCTTCATAGGCCGCGAGGCGCGCAGCAGCATAGCCGAGCACAGCGCTTTCAGCCGGTTGATTTTGCAACTCGGCAAAGACCGCATCAGCACCATCGAGCAGGGCTTTGGTATCGAGGCGCAACAAGGCCAAGGGCACGAGACCGACCGGACTGAGGACGCTGAAGCGACCGCCGATATCGTCGGGGATGACAAAGCTCGCATAGGCTTTTTGGTCGGCCACCAAACGGAGGGCCCCCTCCTTAGCGTCGGTCGTACAGATGATGCGCCGCGAGGCTTCCTCTTCGCCGAAGCGAGCTTCCATGTAATTCCGCACGATGCGGAAGACAACGCCGGGTTCGGTCGTCGTTCCGCTTTTGCTGATGACGTTGACCAGAGGCAGACGCTTATCGAGCAGTTCAAGCACCTCGATCAATTGCGCCTCGGCCAAATGATGACCGGCATAGGCAATCATAGGCTGATGCGTATCCATCGCCGATTGGTAGGTATGAAGCAGGGCTTCGCTCACCGCCCGCGTTCCGAGGTAGGAACCGCCAATGCCGATCACGAGGACGAGGTCATAATCAACGTCGAGTTGCTCGACGTAGCGTTTGATCTCTTCGTTGAGGGCATATCCTCTCTGCTTTGGATAGTCCCACCAGCCCGTCCATTCGGAACCCACGCAGGTCTTCTCTAAGAGCTTTTGTAGATGCTGGCGAGCTTGGGGCAAAAGCTCTTCAGCGCGGGCGTTGAGGCGCTCACCGAGAAAGCGCTTGTTGAGTTTCACATAGGTCATTTTTCTTCCTCCGAGGCGTCCGGGTTGAAGACTTCATCTTCAACCTCGATGATGAACGGTCTCAATTTGGTTACGGTGGATCGGGTGGCTTGCGCCAAGAAGAGAGCGTGCGATCCCTCCTCTTGAAAATCTTTTTCGATGATCAAGCAATTGCGATAGACGAGCGATTGCGCTGCCGTGTTCTCGATGGGTATGGACAGGCGAAAGGTCACCAGGTTTTTCCGGAAAAAATGATAGATCTGATCGCGCACCTTCAGGGAGTCGGCTTCCGACTGCGCGGAGATCACAATGCAACCTGGATAGGCAGCGCGCAGTATGCGCGGTAAAACCGGATCATTCAGGCGATCTGATTTGTTGAAGACGAGGATCTGGGGAATATCTCCGGCCCCCATTTCTTCGAGAACAGACCGCGTGACTTTGATGTGATCCTCATAAAAGGGATAGCTCACATCGACGACGTGCAACAACAGATCGGCCTCATTCACTTCATCGAGCGTCGTCCGAAAGGATTCGATCAAACCGTGCGGAAGGTTTCTGATGAAACCCACGGTATCGGACAACAGAATTTTTGGACGAGTTCGCGGGTCGATCGTCTTCACATTGGTGTCGAGCGTCGCAAACAGCTCATCCTTCGGCGTTTGACTCGATTTGGTCAAACCCTTCATCAGGGTCGTCTTGCCGCTGTTTGTGTAGCCAACGATCGCGACCTTCAGCTCGTTGGAACGCGATTTCCGCTGAATCATTTTTTCTTTGCGAATCTGTTCGAGCTGCTTTTGCAGACGGGCAATTCTCTCGCGGGCACGACGTCTATCGATCTCAATCTGCTTTTCGCCCATGCCCCGCTGGAGAGCACCCCCACCTTTTTGTCTTTGAAAGTGACTCCAAGCTCCGGACAAACGGGGCAGAAGATATTCTAGCTTGGCGATTTCTACCTGGGTCTTGGCTTGATTGGTGCGGGCATGACGCGAGAATATCTCGAGGATCACCCCTGTCCTATCGAGGACGACACAATCGGTCATCTGTTCGAGGTTTCTGACCTGCGGGGCGCTCAAGGCCCTATCAAAGACGACCAGACGCGCACCGGTCGCCGCCGCGAGATCTTTGATTTCCTGTACTTTCCCGCTGCCTATATAGCAATTGGGCGTGAGTTTTTGTCGCTTTTGCATAATTCGGCCCGTCACATGCACACCGAGAGTATCGAGCAAGGAATGCAGCTCACGCATCTCCTCTTCGACTTTCTCCGCTGACTCTCCGGCCAAAAGCACGCCCACTACGACAGCTTTTTCGTCAGCTGTCAGCTGAGCGATGAGGTTTTCTTCCACTCTTTCTGTCCTTTTTGACGTTAAGTAAGCCGCTGACTTGGTTTCGTGGCGCCTTCTATGCAAGTTTTCCATATCTTCCTTTGCCAACAGGCGATTTGCGCGCGGACCTGAATTCGCAAAATACTACCTTCCCGGGGGCGATGAACAGCCTTTTCGCTCGTTGCGAAACCCTCTCTCGCCTCGCTTCGAACTGTAGGCGGAACATCTCTGAGACTTTGGCCTCACCTAACGAAAGCCCATCGTGATGGAAAGGACAGTTGCGGTTTTCACAAGCGCGGCGCGCAGAAAAATAAATGTGTCCTTGACCCAACATCTGTGCGCTCTTGAATTCTCAGCGTGTACGCAGAAGTCGACCTTGTGCTCGCGAGCATTCTTGCAGGAAGCGTGGGATGATTCGCATTTTTCCGGAAGGCTCTCCCTGTTGCTTGACAGCTGCGGCATGAGGCATCTAGACTGCGAATATCTTCAATGTGCAGATGCCGAAGAGGGGAGCCCTATGAGCCTGAAGATTGAAGGACTCGACATTCATCAGCCGACGCTGGATCTTTACCGCGAACGGGTCCTGACAGCTCCCGCCCTCAAATTCCTCAATGCCCTTCACGAAAAATTTGATGGCCAGCGACGCGCCTTGCTCGATCGGCGAAAAGTACGGCAGAACCACCTCAATGCCGGCAATCCTTTTCATTTTCTCGAAGAAACACGTGAAATTCGCGAATCTTCCTGGTCTGTGGCGAGTGCTCCCGCTGATCTCAACGACAGGCGTGTGGAAATCACCGGACCGACCGAAGCAAAGATGGTGATTAATGCGCTCAATTCTGGCGCAAAAGTTTTCATGGCCGACTTTGAAGATTCGCTCGCACCGACTTGGTCGAATATCTTGCAAGGCCAGATCAACGTCCAGGACGCGGTTAGACTCAAGCTGCAGTTTCAGAGCGAAGAAGGCAAAGAATACCGACTGCGCACCGATGCACCCCTTGCAACGCTGGTGATACGGCCTCGAGGCTGGCATCTGGAAGAAAAGAACATCAGCACGGGCGGTCAGTGTTTGTCGGGCAGTCTGGTCGACTTCGGTCTCTACTTTTTCCACAATGTGCACGAACGAATCAAACGAAAATCTGCTCCCTACTTCTACCTACCCAAGATGGAAAGCCACCTGGAAGCCCGTCTATGGAATGATGTCTTCAATTTCGCCCAGGATTATCTGAATGTACCACGCGGTACGATTCGAGCCACCTGCTTGATCGAAACGATCCCAGCGGCCTTCGAGATGGAAGAAATCCTGTATGAACTGAAAGATCATGCGGCTGGCCTGAATGCGGGCCGCTGGGACTATATCTTCAGCATGATCAAAAAGTTTGCGGAAGATCCGACCAAAGTACTGCCCGATCGCGTGCAAATCACGATGAGTTCGCCGTTCATGAAGGCCTATGCGCACCTTTTGGTCAAGACTTGCCATAAGCGAGGCGCGCATGCAATCGGTGGAATGGCGGCTTTTATCCCGAGTCGCAAAGATCACGACGTTAACGAACGCGCTATCACCAAAGTTACCGAAGACAAGACGGCGGAAGCCAAAGCCGGCTTCGACGGGACCTGGGTCGCCCACCCTGATCTCGTTCCAGTCGCCATGAAGGTCTTCGATAGTTTCCTCGGCAAAAGGCCGAACCAGAAGGACAAGTTGAGAGAGGACGTCGTTCCACAGGCGGAAGCCTTGCTCGACGTTCGCATCGAAGGGGGACAAATCACAGAAGAAGGAGTGAGGCACAACATTCGTGTGGCCATTCAGTATATCGACAGTTGGCTCAAAGGTTTGGGAGCGGTCGCTCTCTACAATCTCATGGAAGACGCGGCGACGGCTGAAATTTCTCGAGCTCAACTTTGGCAGTGGATTCGACATAGAGCAACCTTGAATGACGGCCGCGTGATAACCGCCGAACTCTATCAGACCTTGCGCGACGAAGAATTGAACCGACTCGGTGACCCCGCTCGCTTTAAGCAAGCAACCGAGTTGCTCAACACTTTAGTCGCCACCCGAGAGTTCGGGGAGTTTCTCACGCTGCCGGCCTACAGATGGCTCGACGCACGGCAACTATAGGAGGCCCACAGATGAACAAGGAAGTGAACCAGTCCCCCGAAGCTCTGCAGCAACAATGGCAAACTCAAGCCCGCTGGAAAGGCATCAAACGTCCTTACTCGGCAGAGGCAGTCCTCAAGCTGCGTCCATCCATCAATCCCGAGTACACTCTGGCTAAAGTCGGCGCTGAGCGACTCTGGAAATTGCTCCTCGAAGAATCGCACGTGCATTCTCTCGGAGCGATGACGGGCGCGCAGGCTGTCCAAATGGTGCGGGGCGGCCTCAAAGCCATTTATATGAGCGGCTGGCAAGTCGCTGCCGATGCCAACCTCGCGGGACAAACTTTCCCCGACCAAAGCCTCTATCCCTCAAACTCGGTTCCGACGCTGGTCAAGCGTTTGAACAGCGCCCTGACGCGCGCCGACCTGATCGCTAAGCAGGAAGGCAAGTCGGACACCTACTGGTATGCGCCTATCGTCGCCGACGCCGAAGCAGGATTCGGCGGTCCTTTGCATTCCTTCGAACTCATGCGCCAGATGATTGAAGCCGGCGCTTCGGCTGTTCACTTTGAAGATCAACTGGCCGCTGAGAAAAAATGCGGACATTTGGGTGGCAAAGTTCTGATCCCCACCGCTCAGTTCATCAAGACGCTGACGGCTGCCCGTCTCGCTGCCGACGTGTGCAACGTGCCAACGGTCATCATCGCGCGGACGGATTCTCTCGGCGCGACGCTTCTGACTTCAGATATCGATCCTTATGATGCGCCCTTCATCACCGGTCAGCGGACATCGGAAGGCTTTTATCGGGTCAAGCCAGGCCTCGAATCGTCGATCGCGCGCAGCTTGGCCTATGCAGAATACGCCGATCTTCTCTGGTTTGAAACCTCGACTCCCGACATCGGTCAAGCCCGAGAATTTGCGCAGGCGATCAAAGACAAATATCCTAATAAAATGTTGGCCTATAACTGCTCGCCTTCATTCAATTGGGAATCCAAACTCAACAAGCAACAAATCGCCAAGTTCCAATCCGATCTTGCTGAGTTTGGCTACAAATTCCAATTCATCACCCTCGCCGGCTGGCACCTGATCAACTATCACACCTGGGATTTGGCTCGCAACTATCGCGACAAAGGCATGACGGCCTATGTCGAACTCCAGTCGAAAGAATTCAAACATGAAAAAGAAGGCTACACGGCGGTCAAGCACCAACGTGAAGTCGGCACTGGATTCTTCGATGATGTCTTGATGGCTATTACCGGTGGCATCGCATCGACGGCGGCTATTGCTGGATCGACTGAGGAAGAACAGTTCGAACACTGATCACTGCAAAAGTCTTACTGCGTTAACTGGGAGGAGAACAAGGCGCGAAGGCTCTAAAAAAGCGGAGTTGACTCCTGGTCAATGAGCATTTTTTGGAGTCGAAGCAACGAAGGTATCGTCCCAGTTAGCGCAGTAGAAAAGGAGATGCGAGAGGGCATATGACCTCTCGCACCCAAGACCAGTTGTTAGAGGGGACCAGAAACACATACTCATCTAGTGAGCATCAGAAAACGCCAGGGCAGAGATTCAGCTGAGTTTCAGTACCGTGCGCCCCAGTGATACATTTCTCGGCGGAATGCCGAAGAAACCCAAAATCACCTGAGCTTACTTTCAGGGAATTTTTAATAAGTCCCTATTATTAATGTTAAATTCACTGTAAAAAGAGTTGCAAAAACCTTCGTAGCGACCACCATTTTGTCTTTCACCAAAACCCTATGTCGACCTCGGCAACTGAATTCCCGGGCTCTGGTTCGAGAGTTGGCTTTAATGTCAGGGTCTTCGCCCGACGCCCAAAAAGCTCGACTTAGGCTGAAGGAAAGAGCGCGATCGTCCCGGACGACAGAGGCGCAAAGAGGGGGCTGAGAAGGGGCAAAAGGGCCTTGGCGAGGGCCGTCTGGCTGCGGACCGTGCTCAGCAGGGACTGATTGATTTCGAGTTCAAAGCCTGCGTAGCGGCTGACAGGAAAGGTTTGCCTTAGATAGCGGGTGAAACCATCGGACTTACCCTGATAGGGATAGTTCCGTCTCGTGCGCAAAGTGGGAAGGCTTTGCCGAAAAGACGGAACGAGGACATCGGCCCACTTCCTTTCGCTGGCGCGCGCTGGATCGTACAGCCAAGCGAGATCCGCCGTCCGAACTTCTCCCGCGAGTTCGGGGGTAAAAGAATGGACAGCCAGATGAAAGACCGCTGTGTCCCGCGCTAGCAGGAGCTGGCGGATGCAGGCTTCGACAGCCTCGCGATAGGGATGGTAGTAGGTCTCGAGAAGACTTTCTTTGGCCGCTGCATCCAATCCTCGAAAAGAAGCTCCTAAGCAGCTCGGATGATGCGCTGAGCGATTGAGATCAACGAGGAGGCGGCTCGTCATCGCGGCAAACAGCGGGCTGTGAAGATGCTTTTGCAGATGAAGGGCAACCGTGAGGGCGCCTTGGTCCCAGCCCCGATGCGTGGGGAGAGCCTGCTTCTCTTGCGGAGTGAGAGATGATCGATAGGCGGGTGGGATTTGATGCCCGCCATGCTCACAGGTGAGGACGAGCACCCACTGCTTAGCCATAGAAGCGACCTTCGTGCAAACAATGCGAGAGCTCGCGATAGACCGTCAGGATCTCGATGCGCGATGGCTTAGGGCCTAAACGTCTCACGAGCGTCGAGGTGAGCGATCCGCGCGCGAGCAGGTGCTGCGCTTCCAAGACAAATTCTTTGACGGGATAGCCCTTGCGCACGAGCACTTGCAAGATATGGGTCCACACATCGCGCAGAGGAAGCGGCGCGGCCAAGTTAAAGCAAGCGAGCAGACTGGGGTCGGCGAGCAGCGCATCCCCTCCGGCGTCGACGGCTTGCATAAAGACTTTGTTGAGTTCCTTTTCGTCGACCAGCTTTTGATCCGCGTAGGAAAACCACTTTTCTTCCACCAAGCTCTTCACGAGAGAGATAACCAGCGAAATGACGGCAAAGTCGGCCGCCAGAGATTCTTGGATATCGAGCAGACGAATTTCGATCGCATCGCGTTCAAAACGGGCGATGGCGCCGCGAGAATTCAGCCATTCGGCTTCGAGGATACCGGCGGGATCGTGCGGCTTGATATCGCGCTCGATCGCCGCGAAAATCGTCTTCTCATAGTCGGCCTGCGTGAATACTCTCTCCGGGATGACCTGACCGATAATCGAAGCGATACGCTTTTGATTTTGACTGTAGAAGGCCAGCCTATTGTCCGCTTTACCTGTCATCACCCCTTCGACGAGGGGAGAACTGGCGGCGAGGCCTGGCAAGAGAGGCAGGACGAGGCGTATAGCCGCGTGCAAACGTCCAAACTCTTCGTCACCTTGAAAAGGCAGATTGATATGGACGCTCTGCAAGTTGGACCAACCGTGTCCGCGGCAATCGAAGATGCGATTGTAGGATTCGTAGATAGCATTCTGTCCGTGGGGCCAGAGCTTGGTTTCTTGAGCCGGCTGCATGAGGGGATGCATCGCCGTGGGGAGAAGCTGCGCATTCCATCGCCCGAGGAGATCATTGATCCGGCGGATCTGATCTTGAAAGGAACGGCGCATTTGACCCAAATCACTTTGGGGGCCATTGCACTTGAATTCGATCACGTGCAAGACGAGCTCGTTGGAAACATTGATGCGGCCGAGGGACACTTCGTTGACGATTTTTCCTTCGAGAGCTTCGAGAACGGCGTCACAGATCGGCTTCACATCCAAGGTATCACGATCGACGATCATGTATTCGAGTTCGATTCCGTAGCCCTCGAAGAGATGCAGGCTGCGACTCATTCGTGATATCCTTTGGTTTTTCGGTCGAGCCGCTTGAGGAAGACGCGCATGATCTCTTCGTAGAGACCATTCTTGATGATCTTGTCTTCAACGCCGGCGTCGAGGCTCGGATTATCGTTCACTTCGATGATGTAGAACTTGCCGTCTTTTTCTTTGATGTCCATTCCATAGAGGCCGTCGCCAATGACCGAAGCGGTTTTCATCGCCAGCATGCGCAACTTGGGAGGAATGTCTTCGACCGGAAAGGTCTCGGCATGTCCATAGTCCATGTCGCCGTTGGCCTTGGGGTGCTCCGTGTTGTAGATCTGCCAGTGACCGCGGGCCATGTAATATTTGCAGGCATAAAGCGGTTTATTATCGATGATACCGATGCGCCAATCAAAGGGCGTGGGCATGAATTCCTGCGCAATGATCAAATCGCTGTCTTCCAACATTTTCATGACTTTTTCACGCATTTCGACCCGATTCTCCGCCTTGGTCACGCCGAGAGAAAAGGAGCTATCGGGGCGCTTGAGAACGGCGGGAACGGGCAATTTCTCCAGCATGATGTCGAGGTTCTTCGTATGGATCATGTAAGTCTTCGGCGTCGGTATCCCATGGCGCTTGAGTAGCTCTGCGAGATAGACTTTGTTCGTGCAACGAAGAATGGACTCGGGATCATCGATCACGACGAGGCCGAGCGCCTTCGCCTTTTGAGCGAAGCGAAAGGTATGGTGATTGACGTTGGTCGTTTCGCGGATAAAGAGCGCATCGTATTCGGCGAGGCGCCTGAGATCATCGGGACCGATGATATCGACTTCCATATTGAAATGGATCGCCGCCTTGATGAAGCGCTGGATGGCTTTCTCATCCGAGGGCGGATAGTGTTCCTTGGCGTTCCTGAGGATAGCCAAGCTATAACGCGCTGATTTTATTTGCTTTTTTGTGGCGCCATTTTTAAAGTAGTTCTCCGCGAAACTGATGAGATCGACCTTGTGCGAGCCGGGAACGTCTTTGAGGCTGATAGGTCCGATCGAACTGAGCAGCCACTTGTTCTTCTTGACGAACTTAGCGCGGATCAAGGGTGCGGAGAAATATTTGTAAAGCTCGGTGCTGAGCTTATCGTATTTTCTCGCCATATTCTTGCCGAAATAAATCGAGAGCTCGAAGGTATCCGATTTGATATCAGCGAGCGATTTCTGCACCAGCGAGTCGAGCGTTTCGGAAGTGATTTTGACGAAGGCTTTGGTCTTCATTTCCTGGATAGTACTGAGCGAGGGCAAGGGCTTGTGTCCGCGGGCCGCGGCTAACAGTGAGACGTAGTAGCCAGAACTTTGATAGCGATAGGATTTGCAAAGATTGAAGACCCGGTAGCTTTTTGAATCTTGAAAATTCTCGTCGACAAAATAGTCAATATCGCTGACGACCTCAAAATCACCCAACTGCTTCGGCCATTCATCGATAGAGTCCACGACGATGAGGTTCTTCATCCTAATTCTCTTTCTTTTGTATCAATAG
>CANJJY010000031.1 GCA_947474445.1 Oligoflexaceae bacterium | reverse complement strand
TTCGGGCGCAATCCAGCTCAAAAGTGCGAGGCTTAGACCAAGCGCTTTTTGAATGAAATGGCGGGAGTTCATAGCGATAAGACCTAACATAGTCAGGGACCCCATTGATACGTTGCACCCTCCTGACACAGGCGAAATGAAATGTCAAGATTACACAATAGAAGCAATTTTAATGCCAATAAGACTGGTTTGGGCTAAGTCAGCTCGCCTAAAAAAACGCACTAGTCGTGGACAGTTGGCGGTGTAGACGGAGGGACAGAGTTCCCGTAGGCGATTCTTACTGCTTAGTCTCCCGTCGCGCCGGCCTTGTTCCTATTGTTTAGCCAGTTTTTCGGGTGTAGAAAGGAGGCTCGGACCGCCCACGCGCTTACTTTTCCCGATTTCGACCAGAACCTCTCGAAAAGGTTACAAAAATTTATGAAGGCTACCGGATCAAACGTCAATCTTCCTCAGATGGAAGAAGAGATCCTCTCGTTTTGGGACCAGAAAAAAGTCTTTGAACGATCGAATGAACAGAGACAAGGGCAAAAGGAGTTTGCGTTCTACGATGGTCCGCCTTTTGCGAATGGACTGCCACACTATGGTCATTTGCTCGCTAACACAATAAAAGACACGGTGCCGCGCTACTGGAATATGCGGGGTTTTGCTGTAGAACGTCGGTTCGGCTGGGATACACACGGAGTCCCTGTAGAATATGAGATTGAGAAGACCCATCAACTCAAAGGGCGTGACGATATCCTGAAAATGGGCATCGCTTCGTTCAACGAACTATGTCGGCAATCTGTCCTTCATTACGCCGATGAGTGGCAGAAAACCATCACCCGCCTTGGACGCTGGGTCGATTGGAACAACCAATACAGGACCATGGACAAGGAATTCATGGAGTCTGTCTGGTGGGTATTCAAGACTCTATATGAAAAGGGTCTCGTTTACCAGGGGCACAAGGTCGTCCCGTACTCACCCCGATTAAACGCGGTTCTTTCAAATTTCGAAGCTAATCAAAACTATCAAGATGTCCAGGATCCAGCGATAACCGTCAAATTCAAATTGAAAGATGAAGATGCTTACGTTCTGGCCTGGACCACGACTCCTTGGACTTTGATTTCTAACCTAGCCTTAGCGATAGGTCCGGATCTAACTTATGTAAAGGTGAAAGCCAAAGAAAACGGCGACATCTACTATTTGGCAAAAGCTCGATTGGAAGCTGTGTTTAAGAAGGGCAAGAAGGACGAGCTTTCTGGTGCCGAAGTGATAGAAGAAATCAGCTCTGCACAATTGATTGGTCGCAGCTACGAGCCTTTGTTTCCTTATTATAAAGGTCACGCTAACGCTTTTAGAATTCTAGGGGATTCCTTTGTAACTCTGGACGATGGTACCGGCGTCGTTCACATGGCTCCTGCATACGGTGAAGATGACTTTCGCGTTTGCCGTGCTGCGGGCATTGACCTGGTCGATCCCCTCGATGAAGAAGCGCGTTTTCTTGGGAATATCGAGGCTTTCAGAGGACTTTTTGTCAAGGATGCAGACAAAGAAATCATCCGTGCGCTCAAGGAGAAGTCACAACTTCTTCGGCATGAGACTCTAGTCCATAGTTATCCCATGTGTGAGAGAACGGGTGGCCCTCTGATTTACCGGGCCGTACCTTCGTGGTTTGTTGCGGTCGAGCAAATCAAAGAACAGCTGGTAACGAATAACCTAAAAATCAACTGGGTTCCCGGGCATTTGCAGCAGGGCCGAATGGGCAATTGGCTGAAGAACGCCCGCGATTGGGCTATCAGCCGCAACCGTTACTGGGGGACTCCGATCCCCATGTATATATGCAAGTCGGATGCTTCGCATCGCCTTTGTATAGGGAGTGTCAAAGAGCTCGAAGAGTTGGTGGGCACTTCCGTCGATGATTTGCATATTCACCGGATCGACCACTTTCGCTTTGCTTGCCCTCATTGCAAAGGCGAGATGCAGAGGATCCCTGAAGTTTTCGATTGCTGGTTTGAATCAGGGGCTATGCCTTACGCGCAACTTCACTATCCTTTCGAAAATAAAGAACGTTTTCAGGAAGCTTTCCCGGCTGATTTTATCGCGGAAGGACTCGATCAGACGCGCGGATGGTTTTATACGCTCAGTGTTCTGAGTACGGCGCTGTTCGGACAGCCTGCTTTTAAAAATGTTGTCGTCAATGGACTGATCCTCGCGTCCGATGGCAAGAAAATGTCGAAGCGTTGGAAAAACTATACGCCACCGATTGAGTTGATCGATAGCTTTGGGGCTGATAGCGTCAGGCTATATATGCTTAACTCAGCGGTTTTGAGGGCCGAAGATCTCCGCTTCACCAATGATGGTGTAAAGGACACGACTCGTACCGTTATTCTTCCCCTGTGGAATGCTTTTAGCTTTTTAAGTACTTATGCTGAAGCAGACCGATGGCAGCCATCGGCCTCGCTCGCTCAAGGTCAAGCTCCTCAGGTCCAGGGTGAACTTGATCGCTGGATGATTTCTCGGCTGCATACCTTGCTAGCCGGTGTTCACAAAGAAATGGAGTCTTACCAACTCTTCAATGTGGTGCCGCAAGTAATTGGATTTATAGAAGATTTGACCAACTGGTACATCCGTCTGAGTCGCCGGCGTTTTTGGGTTGGTGGGCAGAGCTTAAGCCAAGATACGCGTGAAGCTTATGAAACGCTCTATTATGTTTTGGTAGAGTTTTCCAAGCTATTTGCTCCTTTTGCCCCTTTTATGGCCGATCGTATCTATCGAGGCCTTACGGAAGATCTCCCGGGAATTTCGGAATCCGTCCATCTTTGCGACATTCCCGAGGTCAAAGTAGAATTGATTCTTGCCGATCTCGAACGCCAGATGACTCTCGTACGAACCGTGGCAGAACTTGGGCGCTCGCTCCGAGCGAAGCATCAAATCAAGACGCGACAGGTTTTGCCCGGGATGCTGGTTATTGCGCGGCAAAACAGCGATGTGGGATTGATCGAGAAAGCCCAGGAGTTACTCAAGGGTGAGCTCAACTTGAAAGAAGTTACTTTCACGAACGATGAGACTCAATATGTGAATTTATCGGTAAAGCCAAATCTCAAATCCCTCGGCAAACGGCTCGGCAAAGACCTCGGTGCATTTAAATCTCACTTAGAAGAGATGAATAAAACGCCGACGAAAGTCGCGGCTCTGCTGGCTGAACTTGAAAGTGGAAAATCGGCAAGCCTGATGGGATTTGATATTCAACTGGGCGATGTGTTGGTGGATCGCGGACCTAAGGATGAAAGGTTGATTGCCACCGAGCTAGGTTTAACCGTTTTACTTGATACGCGGCTGAGTGACGAGCTCATACTTGAGGGTTTGGCGCGCGAATTGATCAATAGATTGCAGAATTTTCGCAAAGACAGCGGCCTGCTCGTGACGGATAAGATCGATATTGAATTTGCTGCTGAGGGCGATCTGCGTAAGGCTTTCATCAATTTCCAGGACTATATAGCCGCCGAAGTTCAAGGACGGCGCATGGAGGTGAAAGACAAAGTGACGTTTGCTCTGCAGGGGCGATTTGAAGTCGCTGAAACTAGCGTAGAACTGGCTATTCAAAAAGTCTGATCGTGAATCGATAGCCCGATGGAATATAAAAGCGCGACCCCTCTAAGGGTCGCGCTTTTCTTTTCAAGCGCGAGACGTCACAATAGGTAAAGGAAGCTGACTCGCATAAGGAATCCAACAATTTGCATTGGCTCATAAGCCTGACTTTGCTCCTTACCCTCAGCGGGTGCTACTCGCTGCAGCAGGCTTATTGGTTTAACAACGCTTACAACAGTCGAGTAGGGATCGATGGCGTAATAGACGCAGCTCGAGTCAAGGGCCAGAAGGACTTGTACAGCAAATTAAGCCTGAGCCGGGACATCCTATCCTTTGCGCGCGCTCAGGGGCTTAATACCGGGGGAGCTTATCAGCACTTTATACCGGAAGAATCCGCTGAAGTCAGCTATCTCGTCCAGGCTGCATACGCGGATCGATTGGTATCTCTTACGTGGTGGTTCCCCCTCGTCGGGCGTGTTCCCTACCTCGGATATTTTAACCGCGAGAAGCGCAACGAACAGGCTCAAGCTTTACGGGCTCAGGGATTTGATGTAAGTCTAGGGTCGGTTGGGGCCTTTTCGAGCCTGGGTTGGTTTGACGATCCTATTTATGCTTCGATGACCAAGCGTTCAGATCCCGAATTTGTCCAGCTTTTGCTCCATGAGCTTGTACATAGGACCTATTGGTCGCAGGGTTCGGTTACCTTTAATGAAAATCTTGCGGAGTTCGGCAGCTTTCATTTGGCCGAGCGATTTCTCAAAGGCAGAGGTGATATTGTTGGCCAAAAGAGCCTCGAAGATGAACGTAACGATCAAGAATTGCTAAGACTTTGGATCCAAGGGATGAAGGAAGATCTTCAGAAAATTTTTGAAGATTCATCGTTGAACAATGAACGCAAGCTAGTCCTGAAAACAGAGATTATCCAGCGCTATAAAAACGAGAAGTTCCCGTCGATGGTCACCACTATTTATGCGGCAGCGCGCGATAGAGAGTGGAATAACGCATCAATTTTGGGGGCATCACTCTATAGTCCCGATACTGCAAAGTTTGCGCGCGCTTTCGACTGTTCAAAAGCCGCAGACATGGGACAATTTTTAAAGGCCATCAAACAAGCTGAATCTCATCATTCGTCGGCCGATGATGCCTTGAGTAGTCTCTGTGGTCATGAGGGGAAGACGGAGCATGGAAGATAATAAATTGTCCGTTGAAGATGTGAAGCACATGCTCAAGGAGAGAGCTTTTAAGCGATTGCGCGCGGCTTTTAAAGTAATTGAAGCAGCCGATCTATCCGATATTTTTAGTGAACTCGACATAGCGCAGTGTATCGTTCTCTTTCGCATGATACCGAAAGAAAATCGCGCCGACGTATTTTCGTATTTCCCCTATGAACTACAGCAAAAGCTCCTTGTTCAATTGCCTGATGCCGTGGCTGTCTCTTTACTGAATGAAATGGAGCCAGTCGATAGAACTCAGCTTCTGGAGGAATTACCTTCGGAATTGAGTACTAAGCTCATCCTAAAGCTCAGCCCTGAAGAACGGAAAATTGCCTGGCAACTTCTCTCCTATCCAGAGGACTCGGTTGGGCGCCTGATGAGTCCCGAGTTTTTCGCCATAAAATCGGGTTTGAGCGTTCGCGATGCGCTTGCCGATATCCGATGGACCGGGGGCAAAATTCCTGAGGACTTGCTCAATCAGATCTTTATTGTCGATGAAGGCACCCGCTTGATCGGTCATGTTCATCTTTCATCTTTAGTGTTGGCCGATCCCGCCACTATTTTGGTTGACGAGCTTATGGATGCAACTCTTGTTAAGTTGAAGGTAAGTGACGACAAGAGTTTGGCCGTCGACTATTTCAGAAAATATGATCGTCCCTTTATTCCCGTCGTCGATGACGAGGGCATTATGTTGGGCCTGGTCGAGGCGGACGATGTTTTCGATGTTGCCGAAGAAGAAGCGACGGAAGACATTCAAGCATTTGGTGGGCAGGCAACCCTCGAGGACTCCTATTTTCAGACCTCGATGCTGGTTTTGTTCCGAAAGCGTGGTGGTTGGCTAGCCATGATTTTTATCATGTCTATGTTTAGCGCCAATGCTTTGGAACATTATGATGGAGCGATCCAATCGATGAGTTTTCTAGTCTTTTTCATGCCTCTCATCATCGCTTCGGGCGGTAATTCAGGCTCTCAAGCGGCCTCGCTTATTATAAGGGGTTTGGCTGTCCGTGAAATTGAATTGACGGACTGGTGGAAAGTCTTGCGCAGAGAAGTATTGATTGGCCTGGGATTGGGACTTCTTCTCGGAGGCTTAGGCCTCCTGCGAGCCATGCTCCTTGGAAGAATGGATTTTCAGCATGGTATGATCATCTGTTGTACATTGGTGCTTGTGGTCATAGCGGGGGTATTACTCGGTTCGATGCTCCCTTTTGTGCTGCGGACTTTAAACCTCGATCCAGCGGTTTCTTCTTCACCTGTGATTTCTTCGCTCATGGATTTATTCGGCATTTTGGTGCTTTTTAATATCGCACTGGCATTGACCCACATGATTTTTTAGGGGTCGTCATTTTCTGAACAAGGAATAGAAGTTTTCATGTGGATAGACGATCAAGTGCTCGATCGCTGCGATGAATCTTTGGCCATTGAGCTTTGGGTGCCAAGCAAATCTATCGTTGTGCTGGGGCGTAGTAATCGAGCCGATAGAGAAGTGAACCTGGAAGCCTGCCTTAGCGATGGTGTGGAGGTGTTTAAGCGCTTGGGGGGTGGTGGTACCGTGCTTTTGCACGATGGCTGTTTGGTGGCGAGTGTCGGGGTTTGGGTTAAGGAGTTCTACGCCAACGATCGCTACTTTCGACTTCTGAATCAGAGTGTAATCGATTGTTTCCGATCGGTGACAGGGCTCCAGGATTTTTCTCAGAGAGGGCATTCGGACATTGTCTTTGGAGATCGCAAACTGGTGGGTACCTCGCTGTTTCGAAGTCGCAATTACCTCCTTTTTCAGGCTTCTATTCTGATTCATCCGAGACTAACAGAAATAGAGCGCTATCTTCCTCATCCGAGTGCGGAGCCTGATTATCGGCAAGGACGTCAGCATCGAAGCTTTCTCATGGGCTTAGCCGAGCTCCACTCATTTTCTGTCGCAGAATGGTTGACCTATTTCAATCGTCACTGGTCGGAGCGGGTAATCGAGCAATTGCTGGACGAAAAGATTGCCTCTGTGCCGACTCAGGTCGATCATGTTAAAAGTCGGCGCGGTGAGCAGCATTCTCTTAATTCATGAAATCAATTTTCTTAAACTCGCGTTTTGGTTTTCTTCTGACTTAGCTCGAAAATAAAGCAGCTGGTGAAAAGTGCGAAAGCTCCCAAAATAATTCCCAGTAGCAGGCTGCTCAGGCCTTCGATCACGAGAGTGACCATTCCAAATGGCCACCAGGAACTGACCTTAAACCAGAGGCTTCGCTTCACCTGGACGCCAATATCGAGCAGAAGGAGCTGATCCTGCCCATGTTTGAGCAGGGTCATCACACCAATCAAACCCATCTGATACGTCAAAAGCACAAAAAAAGCCGACCAGCGTGATACCCCTGATTCCCGCACATAGTCCATTCTCAAGGCGCTCCTTAAAGCGCGCAGAGGGGTCGACGGGGTCATCGAAAGAAGTGTGGGCAAGGCGGCCAAAAGCACCATGAGCGTGATGGCCAAGTACTGTCCTAAAAGACCGAGGCTTGGAGCAGCAAACACAGTTAAAGCCGCTGTCGTTCCCGCCAAAAGGAGGAGCGGTAGATTCAATAAATGACGGGGGAAAAATACTTTGATCCCGCTGCGAATCGCCTCTAATGTGTCGGGGGGATGACCTCTTTGATTTTGAAGAGTCAGGGCTATGATGCTGAAATACCCCAGGATGGCGATCAGAGTTGCGAGAAGCGCTAAGAGGCCGTAATGCACAGAGAAATCCTTGAGCCTTTCAAGGAGCGTGGGTAGTGCTAAGGGCGCAACTTCGGTCTGGTTAAGACCCATCTGCCGACTGAAAGCAGCGGCGGCGAGCGACTGGTTCCAGTAGAGCAGGTACTGAGGTATTGCTATCGTTGCTGCGCTGATATAAAGCAGTTGGGGCCAAACAGACTTAAAAGTCCGCCAGCCGCGCTGCCAAGGAAGAGGAGCTGATTCCTCGGGCAGGGGCGAAAGAACATCTACTTCTGGATTCATCGTACAAGTCCTAACGCGGGAAACGAATGGAACGATCCCTACTCATAACCGAGATTTACAAGAGTATTCAAGGAGAAGCTGCTTACGCAGGTTGGCCTTGCACCTTCATTCGTCTTACGGGTTGTCCACTGCGTTGCCGCTGGTGCGATACGGTCTATGGCTTTAAAGGTGGAAACCATCAAAATTTCGAACAAATTTTGAGTGAAGTTGATCGACTAGGGGTTCCCCTTGTTGAGCTGACTGGAGGCGAACCTCTGGCCCAAGAAGCGACCGCCCCACTTATGCAGGAACTTATCAAGCTTGGCTACAAAGTGATGATTGAAACAAGTGGATCCGAGTCACTGGCCTCAGTCCCTCTGGATGTCCACATCATCATGGATCTCAAGTGTCCGGGGAGCGGCATGGAAGATCGTAATCTCTGGTCAAATTTGGATCTTCTCAAACCGAGCGATGAAATTAAGTTTGTGATGGCCCATCGCGAAGATTTTGACTGGGCCTTGCAAAAAGTTCGCGAACACAGCCTCGATTCGCGCTTTAAAGTCCTGTTTTCGTCAGCATTTGGGCTCCTTCAACCGCAGCAGTTAGTTGATTGGATGCTTGAAGCCAACATGGTTCGCGTCCGTCTCAATCTTCAACAGCACAAATATATTTGGCACCCGCGAGCCAAGGGAGTGTAAACCGTGGAGCAAAACCAAGTTCACCTCATGGACTTGTTGCGCCGTTGGGAATGTCGCGACGCGAGCTATACCCAAGCTGTGCCACCGCTGGTTTTTGAAAGAGCACTGGGTTCAAAGGTGTGGGACGCGGATGGTCGTGTCTATATCGATATGTGCGCTGGTTTTGGCGTTCTATCGCTCGGACACAACAGCGCTGTGCAAACCAAAGTCTTTCAAGCAACGACAGAGGCATGCCTCGTCGTTCATGCGATGGGCGATGTTTATCCATCCCGTGATAAAATTGAATTGCTCGCTTTGCTCGGTTCGATGCTCCCGTCTTATCTGGAGAAGGGGTCTCTGGCATTGAGTGGCGGGCAGGCCATTGAGCTGGCTGTGAAAACGGCGCAGATTGCCAGTCGCAAGCGCGGGTTTATCTCCTTCGAGGGAAGCTATCACGGTCTTGATTTGGGCATCTTGCCGCTCACCTCGCGAAAAGATTTTAAAGAACCCTTTCAGCCCTGGCTCGCCGATCATTACGTGAGAGAGCTGGCATTTGGCTGTCCACTTGCCATAATCGAAGCAGCCATTGAAAAGCAAAACGCACCAGGAAGTTACGGCTGCGCCGCAGTTATCGTCGAGCCTATTCAGGGGCGAGCTGGCATTCGTATCCCTCCAGAAGGCTGGCTGCAAGGCCTTTCAGACCTTTGCAAAAAGCATAAGGTTCTACTGATTTTTGATGAAATTTTTACCGGCCTAGGTCGGTGCGGTCAGCTGACTTTCGCTGAGCATGTTGACTGCGATATTCTGTGCTTAGGAAAGGCATTGGGAGGCGGGTTACCGCTTTCAGCCTGTTTTGCTCGCAAAGAAGTCATGGATTGTTGGCCTTTAAATCAAGGTGAAGCGATTCACACCGGAACCTTCTTTGGGCATCCCCTCAGCTGCCGGCTCGGGAAAGCCACACTTCAGACCATTATGAAAGACGAACTTGCGGCTAGGGCGAAGATATTTGGGAATCAAATGTTGGAAGATTTAAGGCAAACTCTCGAAGGTCTGCCCTTCGTGGTCGATATCAGAGGCCAGGGAATGATGCTTGGCATTGAGCTTCGCGTAGACGGAATGGGCGCTCGTTGGATGGATATCTTGCGAGCCCATGGTGTCATCGCCTTGGCGAACGGGATGTACGGTCAAGGAATCGCATTGACACCCGCTCTCAACTTGCCCGTCGCAGAATGGGCTGAAGTCCTGAGCACCCTGAAAATGACCCTTCAGCAGTTGTAAGTCAACCGTGGGAGATCGAAAGGGGAAAGGACCTGGTTTCGCGGAAGAAAGATAAGCGGCGCCGCGAGCGCGTATGATTATCTTTCCTACCGAAACACGAAGTAGAAAATTAATCTTCGAGAGCCTTGATGTTCTGTGACAATGCCAACAGCTGCTCCTCTAAGTTTTGCTTTTGAGACCTGGTTTGCTCGAGAACATCTTCAGGCGCCCGTGCTACGAAATTCTCGTTGTCAAGTTTGCTTTTAAGCCCCCCGACTATTTTTTGAATCCTTTGCACTTCGCTTTGCAGGCGTGCCCTTTCTTTGGCTATATCGATCAAGCCATGTACAGGTAAAAAAACTTCAAAGCCTCTGCCAATCGCAGTCAGGGACTGTCCGGGACGCTTGATGTCGACCCCGGATTTAACAGAATCGGCACGACCGAGACGCTTAATCCAATCTTCGGCACTTTTTACGACTTCTGTGAGAAAGGGATCGACCCGAATATGGGCTGGCAGTTCTTGTTTGGGTGGTAATCCCATTTGAGCTCTGACTGAGCGAATGCCTGAAATGATCTCCTGGACCGATTTCCATTGAATAGCTTCTTCGGCAAAGCTTGGAATCTCAAAAGCTTCGGGAAACCTCGCGATGCAAAGGCTCGCGGCTCGCGGCCCCCAATCAGGATGGGCAGGCAGTTTGCTCCACAGCTCTTCACTTACAAAAGGCATCACTGGATGGGCCAGTCGAAGCGCGCCTTCCAGTACATAAACAAGGACGGAGAGCGCCCTTATTTTGTCAGCGGCGACGTCGGAAACAAGGTCGGTTTTCGCGCATTCTAGACCCCAGTCACAGAAAGCACCCCAGATGAAGTGATGGAGCTCCTCAACAGCGTCGTTCACACGGAAGTTTTCTAAATGCTGATTAACTCGTTCAGCCGACTCTCTGAGGCGATGAATGAGCCACTTCTCAGCTAGAGTAAGAGATAGCTTGTTAAGTTCAGGCAGCTTCTGGTCGGGCTGAAGATGCTGGAACATGAAACGTGCGGCGTTCCAAATCTTATTGACAAACCTTGCGCCATTTTCGAAGTCGCCGACGTCCATACGCACACGGCCACCCAAAGGCGCCAGGCTGATGGCCGTAAAACGCACGGCATCTGCTCCATACTTGTTCACGACTTCGAGCGGATCTATGCCGTTACCTAAGGTCTTGGAGAATTTGCGGCCTTGTTTATCGCAGACGGTTGCGTTGAAATATACGTGTTTAAAAGGGAGATCGCCTTTAAATTTAAGGTTAGCCATAACCATGCGGGCAACCCAAAGGAATATGATCTCCGGGGCCGTGACGAGAACATCGGTGGGATTGAAGTAAGTGAGATCCTGAACCTCATTTTTTTGGGCAGGCCATCCAAAGGGACTCAGAGGCCAAAGCCAGCTTGAAAACCAGGTGTCCAGAACATCCTCATCTTGCACGATCTTATTCGACTGACAATGTTCACAAACACTCGGATCGGTAAGACCGGTCGTGATACCTTGGCAATCGCTGCAATACCAGATAGGAATACGATGGCCCCACCATAGCTGACGGGAAATGCACCAGTCTTGAATATTGTCGAGCCAATAGAGATAAGTTTTTTTCCAGGTTTCGGGATGAAACTGCAATTTGCCATCACGAGCTGCCGCCGCTGCAGGTTCCGCCAATTCCTTCATACTGACGAACCACTGGTGGGAAAGGCGCGGTTCGATCACTGTTTTGCTGCGTTCCGAGTGCGGAATAGTTGTCTTATAGGGCTTTTCCTCATCAAACAGCGAAAGCGCCTTTAGCTGCTTAATGACCTCTTTTCTGGCCTGAAAACGATCCATGCCACGAAAGGGAGTCGGTGTATTGTCCGCCATGGTTCCGGAATCGGTCATAACATTGATAAATGGGAGCTGATGGCGCTTGCCAATGTCAAAGTCGTTCGGATCGTGAGCGGGAGTTATCTTGACGGCACCCGTTCCAAACTCACTTTTTACGTAGTCATCGGCAATGACTGGTATCAAACGATCGACGAAGGGTAAGCGAACTTGCTTGCCAATCAAATGCTGAAACCGCTCATCGGCAGCGTTGACCGCGACGGCCGTATCACCGAGCATCGTCTCTGGGCGGGTGGTTGCAATCGGAATAAATTCATCGGTACCTTCGATCGGATAGCGATAAAAATAAAGTGAACCGCTGACTTCGATCGTTTCGACTTCGTCGTCAGAAATAGCAGTCTGCAAGACGGTGTCCCAGTTGACGAGACGCTCTCCGCGATAGATTAGACCCTCCCGAAAGAGTTCGACAAAAACATAGCGAACGGCTTCGGAAAGTTTTGGATCCATCGTGTAAGCTAAGCGATCCCAATCGCAAGAAAAACCCATCGTCTTAAATTGATCGAGGATCATTCCGCCGTATTTATCTTTCCAATCAGAGAGCCTCTGAAAAAACTTTTCGCGTCCCAAACCTTTACGGGTTAGACCCTCTTTTTCAAGCTCCTTCTCTACCATCATCTGCGTCGCGATGCCCGCATGATCGGTGCCAGGCAACCAGCAGGCATTAAGGCCCTTCATGCGTTTCCATCGAGTCAGCAGGTCCTGAATCGAATAGCCTAGTCCGTGACCCATGTGGAGCTGAGAGGTGACGTTCGGAGGGGGCATCAGAATCGTAAAAGGCTTCTTCTGGGGATCGACCACAGCCTTGAAGTAATTGTGCTTCAGGCTATTTTGATACCATTTGCTTTCGTATTCCTGATGGTTGTAACTGGGCTCCAGATCTATCATCGGTGATGGACTCCTTGAGACGCTCGCGGCGCAGTGGGGAACAATATAGGGGTTGGTGAAAGGAGCGTCGATGTCTTTTTGAGAAGGCAACCGGGCGAAATGTGCCGTTAAGGAAGGATGAGCAATAGGCCTCAAGCTTTTTATTGTCAAAAATGGCGCATTGACGGCTAAAGCCTATATCAAAAAGGGGATACCAGGGCGCGCGAAGGAAAAGAACCGGATTTTACATCCGGTAAACGAGGATTTTTACTGACTAGCATCGAAGAGGTCGCCTTTTTGAGACAGGCAATAGACTTAGTGCAGTTCGAGAGTCGGGGATTCGCCGGGAGTTTGCATCCAACGTTTGGCCGTCAGAGTGAGCTTATCCCAGTCTACCGACTCTTGTTCTTTGATCATGGCCTCAATGTCGCAGGATTTGCCTTCGCACCCGTAGATCATTTGAATGCGTTCGAGATCACCTCGCGATAGCATCCTTGTTGTTAAACCTTCGCCAATCAAGAGCTCGGGATTCATAATTGAAAGGCTGTCGACCGATTCATCAATGTGAGCCAGGCCGAGGAGATGTCCTAGCTCATGCAGGGCAAGCGATTGCATGTCGACAACGACTCGCGCTGGAGTCGAGCGGAGTTCGAGGCTATCTCCGAACAGATAGTATTCGTTGTTAAAGCGAATGTCCGATTTTTTAATGATGGAATAGTCGACGCCATTGTTCCAAATAGTGGTCGCAAGCACGTGATCAGACTTTTTAGTCTTTCCCCAATGATCATCCAAATAATATCCGTTGATATCGTCCTGGAGTGATGAGTAAAGGTCCTGAAACGAATCGCCGTTGGTACCTGCGTGCTCACCCGTAAAGTCGAAAATGCGTCGACCAATGGCCCATTCCCATTTTTTCATGGCTGCCATCAGATGGATCTTTTGCCCTTCATTCATTTCAGTCGAAAATCGGAATGGAACGGGAAGATCCTGCCAGCCGTGAGGAGCGTGTATCCCATAGAGCGTTGATGTCTTGTCGGCAGAGGGAGGATGGGCTGCCGTGGCTCTTTGGTTGTCGAAATCATCAGCGACGGAGACCTTATACATCTGGGTTCCGCAAGCGATAAAGCTTCCAAAAGTCAGGGCGATCGCTGTGAAGCCACCAATATATTTCTCGAGTAAGTTTGCCATGCAGTTCCCCTTTGCCTCCGAGCGTCTAAATGCTTATCGAACGATCGATAGGGCTTCTTGAGGTGCTGCTGCAAGGTCCTTGATTAACGCTAGAAATGGACCGTTAGTGAGCCAGTGATTGTTTCTTTCTTTCGGTATAAAAGGCCGTCAAATCCTGGGGAGATACGAACCGGATACTTTGGCCAGGCGAAATGTGATGAGGATCGGCGACCGACTCCGCATTCCAGCGCCAGATGAGTTTCCAATAGTGTTTGTTGCCCATAACGCGCTCTGCAATGCTATAGAGGGTATCGTTTTGAACAACAATATGAGATTGGTGCGGTAGAGCCTCCCATTTTGCTTCAAATGAAGCCGTATTTTCATCGGCTGCATATTGAAGCACGTCGCCTGGATAGATCGCTGAACTTTTGTCTAGATTATTCACCTGCGCAAGTTCAGTCCAACGCTTGCTAGTTCCGTAAAGGAGCCTAGAGATGCGGCCGAGAGTATCTCCGGGTTGGACGATATAAGATTTCTGACCTGGCCCATCGCTCGGAGCGGCTCCTTCGAGCTGCGGTCGAGAGGACTTATGGTTAGATTTCGCGACCTTTTGCGAACTTCTTGCCTTGATTTCTTTATGTCGTACCGGTTTTTTGCCATTTGCTTCGGCCGCGACACTGGCCAAAGAGGGAGCTTGCATTCCATAACTTTCGGGCTGTTCGGATGGGGCCACAGCGACCGCTGCAGGCTCGGCCTTGGGTTTCTGCGCCAGCTCGTGCTGCGATGTTTCTTCAGCTTGAAGGATTGCATCGATCTCTTGCTGATCTCCCGCTCCGGTAGGCATGCTAGAAACCTCTGCTGGAGCCATCGCCGAAGCAGCAGCTGTTTCATTCGAGACAATTTCAGGCGAAGGTATTTCACCATCGACCATTTCAGGTTCTTTTTCCGTGCTGGCGACTTGATTGTCGGAAGAATCATCCATGGCATCTTCTACGGTTTCACTGTTGCTGCTGCTGCAGGCAGGAAGACTAAGTACTAAGCTTAGAAACAAAGAGCGATAGACGAGCTTGAATGATTTCACGATGACACCCCTTCAGTAGGAATCTGAGGGGTGTGTCGGAAACTTTGTCAGTGACTTAAGCGCTCTATTTATATGTATATGTATTTATTGAGTTTAATATTAATCTCGGGTGTCCGCTGACCGAACTCAAACGGCCAAACGACGCTTCAGAGATTCATCAATCCTTTGAGCTATTTCCTGATAATAATCACGGGTATCGGCCACGGCATGTAAGAGTCTGGGGCTGGTGATGTTGATTTCCGACACGAAGCCGCCAATGATATCGAAACCAACTAGAAAAACGCCGTCCTTCATAAGCTCACCTGCAACATTTTTTACCAAAGCGAGATCGGCTGCTGAGGGAGTATAAGCCTCTAAGGTGGCGCCGGAGCGAGTATTTGCCAAGAAGTTGCCACCTTGAGGACGTTTGATGCACCAACCAAGGGCCTCGCCCCCTACTGTAAATGCACGTACTTCGCCTTCGAAAATGCGACTATCAAAAGCTTGAATCAGCCTCAGATCCTGGCCGTGGTGAGTTTCTTCGAGGAGAATATGCTTGATTTGATCGTCGCTCATAAGCTGCCGATTGAGGCGAAGAACCCCGCGCCCCCCGAATAGAGTCAGGGGCTTTAAAATAGCGTCGCCAGCTGCGGGCCCATCGAGGAAAGCGAGGAGTGGCTCAACCTGTGAGCTGACGAGACCATCGCGTGTAGCATCGGGAAATCGAAAAATACTCAATTTTTCATTGTAATTACGAAGTGCTGACGGACTATTAAAGACGCGCACACCGCGCGTTACCGCGCTATCGAGGAGCCAGGTACAGGCGATGTAACTCATGTCATAAGGTGGATCTTTGCGCATATGGATCGCCGTATAAAAATCTAGGCGCCGCCTCTGAGCTGGCCCTATACGCATCGATTCGATGCTGTGTTGCTCGAAACGAAGTTCCGATGCCACACAGCTGGCGCAGACTTCTCGGCTCAGCCATTCGATCTGAGTCGCTTCACAGACGCTGACTTCATGGCCAAGATTGCGGAGTGCGCGTGCCATGCGCAGACTCGAATCCAGCTTAATATTAAGGCTTTCGATTGGATCGATCACAAACAGGTGGTGGATCTTGCCCATGGCGTTCTCTTTCGCTTGCAACGGTTGACCATCCTTGTATGGTGCAAGAGTCTAGACGGTACCAGCTCTAGTTTCAACTGGCGAAACAAGCTGGGGAATTTGAATAAAGGACGCGGCCATGGAATTCAGAAAGCTGACCGAGCTCGACATCACCAATAAAAAGGTGCTGATTCGCTTGGATCTCAACGTGCCTCTGAAAAAAGGCAAAATCACTGACGACACGCGCATAACCAGTGCCATCCCTACACTCCGCTACATCCTGGAGCGCACTCATAAAGTCGCGATCATGTCGCATTTGGGTCGTCCTGACGGGGAAGTGATGCCGGAATATTCGCTAGAACCTGTCGGTGCGCGCTTGGCTGAACTCCTGGGTGTCGAAGTGGTATTTGTTAAAGATTATGCAGAAGAACCGGCCGAGCATGTCCTCAATCAGCTCGACCGCAATCAGATTATTCTTTTTGAAAATTTGCGCTTTCATGCCGGTGAGACCAAAAACGATGTGAATTTTGCTCGTCATCTCGCGCAAGGCTTTGAATTTTACGTCAACGACGCCTTTGGTACTTTGCACCGTGCGCATGCTTCCGTCGTAGCTGCTGCGGAATTGTTTGCTCCAGAAAAGCGGGCGGCGGGACTCCTCGTCGAACAAGAAATTAGCGTACTTTCTACCTTGCAGAAAAAGCCGCAGGCTCCCTTTACCGTCATCATGGGCGGATCCAAGGTTTCTGATAAAATCGGTGTGGTTCTCAATCTCCTCAATCATGCAAATTACCTGCTGATAGGAGGAGCTATGGCTTATACTTTTCTGAAATATCAGGGTGTTGAAGTTGGTGATTCGCGGGTCGAAGCAGATAAGATGGATCTTATTTCGCAGATTTATCGCAATGCAGAGGCTCGGAAGGTAGAGATCATTTTACCTGAAGATCATGTCTGCGCGGCTTCATTTGCTGCTAACGCCACCCCCATCGAAAGTCAGGGGAAAGCTATCGCTCCCGGTTTGATGGGACTCGATATCGGCAACCGGACGATTAAGCGCTTTACCGATATCATTGCTTTGTCCAAAACCGTTCTTTGGAACGGTCCTATGGGCGTCTTTGAATTTGATAATTTCGCGCGAGGATCTTTGCGCATAGCCGAAGCTATGGCGAAGTCGCCAGCCTTCACTGTGATAGGAGGGGGCGACAGCGTCGCTGCCGCTAATAAAGCTGGTATTGCCTCCAAAATCGATCACATATCGACGGGCGGAGGAGCTTCTTTGGAGTTTCTCGAAGGGAAGATACTCCCTGGCGTCCGCGTACTTTTGAAATAAGGAGCCCCAACTTGCGCAAGCCCCTGATCGCTGGCAATTGGAAGATGAATCTGCTTTGCTCACAAGTTCCAGCTTATTTCCAAACTTTAATGCAATCACTTAAAGGCAAACCTGGGCAACGAACGGTAGATATTTTGCTGGCCGTTCCAGCGCCTTTCCTCTCCCTGGCTCGCGAAATGGCTGAACGAGATGGGCTATTAATTGCGGCGCAAACCGTTCATGAGAAAGCTGAAGGTGCCTTCACCGGAGAGATATCCTTGCCCATGCTTCTCGATCTAGGGGTCAGTTGGACTCTAGTAGGACACAGCGAGCGTCGGCAATATTTTAATGAAACGGATCGATCGGTGGCCCTTAAAGCCCGAGCTGCAGTCGAACGTGGAGTCACGCCGATCGTGTGCGTAGGCGAAACCAAAGACGAACGCGAAAAGAGCCTGACGGAAACTGTGTTACGCCGCCAGCTCGAAACGGTTTTGGCTGAATTGCCGCGAGACGCGGACTGGGTCATCGCGTATGAACCTGTCTGGGCCATTGGTACAGGATTAACGGCTTCTGATCAACAGGCCCAAGATGCTCATGCATTTATCCGTCAGCTCTTGAGGCAGCACTCGGGCGAGCACGCCGATGCTATGCGCATTCTCTATGGCGGTAGCGTAAAATCCTCGAATGCGGCAGGCTTGTTCAAGCAACCCGATATAGATGGTGCTCTAGTGGGTGGGGCCTCACTTGATCCTCTAGAGTTTGCGCGCATTATCGATTCGATGTCTTAAGTCGAGAAGGAAAACTTGAAATGGGTCACGTTCGCGTCGTAGGGGGGGGCTTAGCCGGTTGTGAAGCAGCATGGCAAGCATTGCAAGCAGGACATTCGGTAACTCTCTATGAGATGCGTCCGACTAAGATGACGGCTGCGCATCAGTCAGGAGATTTGGCGGAACTAGTCTGTTCAAATTCGCTCAAATCACTTCTCCCTGATTCCGCTCCTGGACTCCTCAAACACGAAATGCTCGCCCTCGACTCATTGATTATTCAGGCTGCACATGCAGCAGCGGTGCCGGCTGGTAATGCATTAGCAGTCGAGCGCCGCATCTTCTCGGCGACGATTAAAAAGCATTTGGAAAGTCATCCAGGATTTCGACTTGTCGATCAAGAAATCCTCCGCTTGCCGGATGCTCATGACGATCAAGATGAAGTTTGGATCATAGCAAGCGGGCCCCTGACGTCACCTGCTCTCAGCGAAGCGCTTCAGGGTATTTCGGGCGGTGGCCGACGCCTCCATTTCTACGATGCCATTGCTCCCATACTGGAAGCCGATTCGATTGATTCCAGCATCGCCTTTCGAGCCAGTCGGTATGAAGAAGGCGAAGGTGATTATATTAATCTCCCCTTGAACAAAGACGAATATGAGGCATTTATTGATGCCGTAATCGCAGCAGAAAAGATGCCTCTGCACGAATTTGAAGATACGCGTTACTTCGAAGCTTGCTTACCCATCGAAGTCATGATCGAACGAGGTAGGGAAACCTTGCGGTTTGGGCCTATGAAACCTATGGGTTTGATCGATCCGAGGACCGGATACCGGCCTTGGGCAGCCGTTCAATTGCGGATGGAAAATCGTCAGGGTACGATGGTATCGATGGT
>CANJJY010000030.1 GCA_947474445.1 Oligoflexaceae bacterium | reverse complement strand
GGCTTCTGCGGGTCGCCCGGTGAACACGACCTGCCCCATGTCCATTACATAGACTCGATCAGCCATTCTAAAAACAGTACCCAGATCGTGGGTCACCAGTACGACGGTGCTACCCGAGTGTCGGATATCGGCGATCTTATCAAAGCATTTTTTCTGAAAATTCTCGTCGCCTACGGCCAAAATCTCATCGATAAGGACGATCTCTGCCTCAATAGCAGTCGTGCAAGCAAAGCCCAAACGCATATACATGCCGCTGCTATAGGTCTTGACTGGGGCATCGAAAAAAACACCCAATTCCGCAAATCGCTCGATGGTTTTGATCTTACCTTCAATCTCAGCCTTGGTGAGCCCGAGCAGGCTGCAGGAGAGGTAGACGTTTTCGCGGCCGGTCATCTCAGGATCAAAACCGGCCCCAAGCTCGATCATCGGTGCGATCCGTCCCTTGGTGATGATCGACCCACTTTGAGGCACTAGAATTCCGGCAATGCACTTCAGAAGAGTCGACTTCCCACAGCCATTGTGACCAATAAGGGCCACGCATTCGCCACTTTTGGCTTCTATACTCACTTTGGACAGGGCCGTCTTGGTGATGACCTCTAAATTTCCGCTCACTTTTTTTAAGACATACTCTTTAAACGTACCGATCTTCTGTGCGTAGAGTGAGTACTGAACAACAAGATCCTGGCAGCTAATGCTCGTCGTATTCGTCATAGATGAAAAGCCTATAGATCGTAGATGAAACGATCACGATTGCGCCGAAAAACGTAGGTTCCCACGGCTATCGATATCGCAGCAAACAAACATTGCAAGCCAAAAGCACGAAGTTCGGGCCATTGCCCTTCGAATAGGATATTGCGAAAGGACTCCAGAAAATGGGACAGCGGGTTGAGAGCCAAAACGTTTTTAACTCTATCGGGCAAGCTAGAGGCTGGATAAACGATGGGCGTCGCATAGAACAGGATGGTTAATAAGGGCTCCATCACATGGCTCACATCACGAAACGATACGTTCAACGCCGCTAAAAACAATACGCAGCCAAATATAAAAAGTAAAAAGGGCAAAAGAAAAATAGGCAGAAGCAGAAGCGTCGGATGGATGCCGCCCGTCAGCACCAGCGAGAGCAGCATAAAAGGCACCAGGGCCAAAAGAAAATTAACGAATACAGATGCCACGTTTGCCGCAGGAAACAGCATGGCCGGCACCTTGACTTTTTTGAGGAGGGAACCGTTGTTGACGATGCTGTTGACGCCTATCATCAAGCTCTGCTGAAAAAGATTCCAGACCAGAATACCCGATAGAATAAACAAGGAAAAATTTTCGACCTTGAAACGCATAACGTGGGAAAAGACAAATGAAAGAATAATCATGTAGAGCAAAGGATTCATCATGCTCCACAGGTAGCCAAAGAAAGACCCGCGGTAGCGCACCCGCAGATCCCGTTGAACGAGCAGGAGGATCAAGCCTCCCCAGATCGTCCATTGGCGACGGCGATCGTCTTGCATAGTTTTTGGAGTTACTTTGCTAAGAATAGCCGCGTCGAGAGGCTTCATCGGGCTGTCCTCGAAGACTTCGGCGTTATCACAAACTTCTTCAAAACATTGTGCACAGGTCCACCCCATTTTTTCAGCGCACTATTCAGCGTATCGGCCATCCTATAACGAAGAGGAGCCTCTAAGAAAGCCGTCATACTGCCCGGCCCAAGTTGGGCCAGCAACTGCTGATCGTACCCCATTTGATCACGCAGCTTGCCAAGCAATGCCGTCTGTCCTTCAGCTGGCAGGTTTAGATCGCTGACAAAGGCCACATTCTGTGGCTGCCACTCCCGAGGATCGGCCCTGAGAGTCAGTTTCAAGGTGCCGACGTAGAAGATCCGACTCGGTTGAACGATGGCCTCCTGGAGGAGCCAGGTCCAGCAAGACAGCGTTTCAGCGAGGAAACTCTTATCACGAATAGCTCTGGAACGCAGAAGGCAGAAAAAAGGCGTGGGCAGAGCGCCTATTCTTTCATCAGCCGGGAAATCCTGTTGCTTCATTTCAAATCGGGCGCTCCAAGGTGCAGACAAATTGCTCTCCGGCACGACCCGCCATTCACCGCAGTCTCTTTGATCAGGGCTGCAGATGCGTGGCATCACTCCCCCCAGTGCGGGGTCGACCTTTAGATATCGGCTCAGGCGCGCGAGGGTATCCGTGGCATCGAGGTGCACGCTCGCGTGAATCAGAAGGAGAAAAGGCTGATCATCGCTGTCGGCCACCGGAGGAGGCGCGGAAGGCCCTTCATCGCCGGCGCCTTCGATGGTGAGAGACACATCGAGCTGCTGGTGCAATTGTGCGACCAGAGATTGTCGTGCCTTGAGGTCACCCCCCCAGATATAGACCTTTATCGAGATCTTGGTAGATGGCCCTGAGGGCACGAGAGAAGGAAAGCACTGGGGATGGGCGAGGGGAGGCTCAATGCGCTCGAAACGCTCTCCCTGAGCCGCCAGCATCTCGATGAGGCGGCCCTTTACGTAGGGCTTTGCGTCGAGGACAAGAGCCGTACTCGTCAATGCTTTCCGCCAGAGGTAACCAAAGACGGGCAGGTGCAGCGCGCGAAAGCCAGCCTCGCGCGACAGACGCAGGAAATAATCGTGATCTTCGACGCCATCGTAATGAGGAGCGAAGAGATGGCCGTCGCGCTCGTTCAAAACATTGAGGCAGGTGCGCTCGACAACTGCAAAATGAGCGATGTAATTGGTCCGGAGCAGCGTTTGACGATCAAAAGCCGGCTTAAAAAAGAAGTCACTGAGGAGCTTGCCCTCAGCATTGATCTTCACTTCGTTGCAATAAACCAAGTGAGGCTTTGCCGTCGCCGCGCAAATGCGATCAAAATAGAGCCCGAGAATGCGGGGATGGAGACAGTCATCGTGATCGAGTATGCCGACGTAGCTGCCACGGCTTATCGCAAAGGCCGCGTTCCGTGCCCGGCTAATACCCCCGTTCGAAGGTAATTTGCGAAAAACAATGCGTGGGTCGGCGGCAGCAAACTTCTCGGCCATAGGCCAGTGTTCGTGATTTGAACTGCCATCGTCGACGAGGATCAGCTCCCAGTTTGAAAAACTTTGCAGGAGACAGCTTTCAATGAGTTCGGCTAGGTATCGCGCGGGTGTGTTCCAAAGCGGGGTCAGGAGCGAGAAAAAGGGCATTTTTCCCGGAGAATGGGCAGCAAAATGTCCCGCCTCACTGGCCAGCTGCCGTCGCAATTCAATCTTGTCGTCGGGATAGCCATAGAGAGCCCAAGGGAGCGCATCGATCAGACGAGAGTCATTTTGCATTAATCTTCCTGCATGTTTCCGGATTTGAGGCGGAAACAGGTGATTGGGGCAGCACCCCCGCGCGTCGCAATCCTGGATAGCCGATACGCGTCACCTAAATAAGCCAAAATAATCACAAAAAATCCATTTCAAATTTCTCTTGCTCAGCTTTTGCAAATGACCTATACCCTTCCCTTCACGCACCCGTAGTTCAGCTGGATAGAATACCAGACTACGAATCTGGGGGTCGGAGGTTCGAATCCTTCCGGGTGCGCCATCTTCCTTATCTCTGCCGAGAACTCCTCCTCTTCTGACTATAAGCCTGCATCACTTTCGTTTTTTATGCGCAGCTTTACTGCTTTCAGACGTCAATGCGTCGCGTTTCATGGCGTGATACACCGGAGAATAGTAAGGCCGCCCTATACTTTCTCTTTGGTCATAGCCAAAAGCTCGCGAACTCAGAACGATAAGAGGGGGCGATTGCACACGTTTGGCGATGGCAAAGCCCGCATAGAGATTCCACCAGCGTTCAAGGTCCTGACAAAAGGACGAAACATCTGGGAAAAATTGGTAAACATCCACACTGCAGCCGAGCTCTTCGCGGATGGTCCCCAGCAGATACCAGTCCAGATTCTCCTCGGGCGTGGCGCGGTTCCACCGCTGGATCCACGATTTGAAAAGAAAGTCGTGATACGGGTAGATGATAGGATCGCCTTTTCCCTCGTCGACGGCTTGAGCCAGACTGAGCTCCGCGCTCGGGACGATGGTGAAGATGCCTTCAGGAATCATTTCCGCTCGATAGACCTGCTCATTCAAGTAACGACCGAAGGCATAGACCTGATGTTTCCACAGATCGGCGAGAGGAGCGAGAAAGCCACCGTGATCGCCGTAAAGCGTGCTGTAGCCGACAGCTGTTTCGGCCTTGTTTGCATTGCAGGTAAAAACCCCGCCCCAGGCCGTCGCGAGCGCAGCCAGGATACGGCTCGAACGATCGCGCGCCTGGACGTTTTCAAGGTGTTGATCGCTCAGCTGCAAACTCAAGGGCGGCAGGGTGCCCGGCGCCGTGAGGTGGAGTCCGTTGATCTGTTTTTGCGTGAGTTTTACACTCGATTCAATTTCGATTTCGCAAGCATAGCAACCCAGACGATTGGATAATTCTTTCGCAAGATTTTTGGTCGTGTCGCTATTGAAGCGACTCGGCATGTTGACGAGTAAGATATTTTCTGGGGGAAGAATAGCCCGCATCATAGCCGCTACAACCGCACTATCGATGCCGCCTGAGACGCCGATAACTATCTTGTTCAAACCCATCTGCTCGATGGTCTTTTGAGTGCCGTAGAGCAGCGCTTCGTAGTCCTGCCAAGGGCTGGAAGGCGTCAAAGATCTCTCTTTGATGAGGGGAGCGGGTTCAAGCTGCTTAGTTGCAGCTTGAAAGTCGCCGATTTCCAGCGTTTCTTCGCCGCAAAATTTTGCACATTCTATGACGGCACCTTCCTTGGTATAGAACGCACTGCTGCCGTCAAAGATAAAATAGTCTTTCCCATTGTTTTGAACGCCGACGTGATTGGCATAAAGAATAGGCGTGGAGCGTTCACGGGCATGCTTTTGAAAAATGCGGTGCCGCTTGTTTCGTTTCTGACTGGTGAAGGGAGAAGCCGACAGATTGATAATGAGCGCGGCCCCCTTATCTACGAGCACTTGGGTCGGGCTGATGCGGTAATCCTCATCCCAACTGTCTTCACAAATCACGAGTCCAAGCGTCAGACGTTCTCCTTGCCAAACGCAGTCGAAGGGATTCACATAGTCTTCCCAGCTGCGCCCCTCATCGGCCGCGCGTTTTCTCGTGTCGTAGAAGTAACGGCTCTCGTCGAATTCCCGGTAGTTAGGCGATAGCGTCTTCATCCCGTAATCGAAAGCGCCACCGACTTGAGAAAGGCGCTGGCCCTTTTGCGCCGCGAGGAGAGCATTGTAGCGGCGCGGCCGACCATCTTCCCCCTTAGCCGCCACCTCTGAGACGACGGTCCCAAAGATAACGAGCAGGTCGGTATCGGTCGTCGCAGCGACGATCTCACGATTCCAGGCTTCACATTCGGCGATAAAGGCCGGACGCTCCCACATATCACCGATCAGATAGCCAGGCACAACGAGCTCCGGAAAAACCAGGATTCCCGCTCCCTGGCGGGCCGTTTCATGGATGATGCGGATGATCTTTTCAGCGTTGTCCCGCGGCTGAGCGGCCTTCACTTCGATTTGAGCCAGCCAGATTTTCATCCCCATCCTCACTTCCTGCGCCAATAAATTCGGACCTAAAGAGCTTTTCCGAAAGGCTGATCAGGATCAAATGCACTTTTTCCGCGCGACCATCAAACAAGAAAGACCAAAAGGCAGACCCAGTCGATAAAAGTTCAGAGACCATTCGATCCGAGTGAGCCCTTTAAAAAATGCGTTGAGCCAGGGATGGACGGGCTTGTGGTCACTGCCTTCTGCGGCCGAGGTTGTGCCGCGGTCACTTCCCCATCGCCATCGATCCATCGCGGCGAGAACCAAGGCAATCGGATAGGCCCAAGCCAAAAGATGCGAGCGAAAGATCAGTTCGTAGCCAGAAGCTTCGAGCAAGGCCTGCATCTCCTGCGGATGAAAGCGCCGGCCTGCCGCCGTCTGCCGATCGTGCTGACGCCAAAGATAGGCATAGGCCGGCTCGTTCCAGATCAGAAGTCCTCCCTCCTGCTGTAAAGAGGCTATCTTCCGCAATGCTTCAAGCGGCTGTGCCACTTCTTTGTGATAGAGGACACAGAGCACGACAATAACGTCGAATGTGCCGAGTTCAGCCGCGCTCAATCCTTCCCAGCCGCAAGGTAGGATCTTTTGCGAAGGGAAGCGGTCGGCGGCTAACTTTCGGGCCAGAGGAGAAGGCTCGGCCCCTAGAACTTCACCAAAAGCGCGCCAGGCTTGGGTGCTTCCGGCCGTCCCACAGCCAAGATCAAGGATGCGCAAAGAACGTGAAGGCGCAAAACGTTGAAAGAGTCGCTGCACCGCCTGCTGACGCGCAAGGTAATACCAGCCTTTCTCTTCGGCTTGAGCCATGGCCCGATAGGCAGCTTCTTCCATCAGTGTTCCTTCACGGGCGCCGCCCCTAAGGGGTCGGGCTGAGAGTAGGTATACCGCACCACGTATTGCGGCGCTCCCGAATGATCCAGGAACATCCGACCGAGGTATTCCCCGACCAAGCCGACGATTAAGAGCTGAATGCCCGAAAAAAAAGTCATGCCGACCAGCACCGAGGGAATGCCGATGGTCACTTCCGGATGGAGAAGCTTGTCGATGACGATGAGGCCCATCAAGGGAACGCTTGCTATCGACGTGATCAATCCAAGCATGGCGGCCATGCGCAGGGGACTGATCGAAAAATTGAGAAACATATTGAGCCATAAAGCCACGAGCTTGCGGAGATTGTAACCCGACCGACCTTCGCTCCGCGACTTGTGCTCAACTGCAACCTGACCGATGTTGCGGGTCGTTCGAAAAATCAAGCCATCGATATAGGGAAAAGCGCCCTTATAGCCGATGATATGATCGACCACAAAACGGTTCATGATCTTAAAACTCGAAAGATAAATGTCCCGCGGCTTATCCAGCATGATATTGGCCATCTTATCATTGAAGCGACTGCCCAGATTGCGGAACCAATGATGCTTTTTTTGGCGGTAGAATCCATAAACCGTATCGTAGGAGCCTCGCTGGATTTCCTCATAGAGACGCAGGACTTCGGCGGGAGGATTTTGACCATCGTCATCGAGGACGGCCACGTATTCTCCGCGCGATAGATTGAGCCCGGCGAGGACCGCATTGTGTTCGCTGAAATTTTTGGCCAGATGCACATACTGAACGCGGCCCTGGGAGGCTTCGACCAGATGTCGACACACGCTCTCGGAGGCGTCGCGGGAACCGTCGTTAACGAGAATGACTTCATAGCTTAGAAAATCAAACCGCCGATTGATATCTCCCACGACTTCGCCGATACTGAGAGCGCTATTATAAACGGGAATTACAAAAGATAACTGAGGTCGCTCACTCTTTATCACGACAGGCCTCGGCTTTGAATGACTCACATCGAAACGGCGTTTATTTCGCCGCCTTGTGCCATCAACCATTCGTCCCGCGTCCGCTCTAGAAAAGGCTTCTTTTATGGCCAGGGGAATCTGGAAATAGCAGAAAAAGGATCACTTACATATGACTTTTTTATCTACCCTACATGCCAAGATCATAGCTAAATCATCGGAAGACGACCAGAGAAACAACGTTTCTACCGGCGTTTCGTCGGGTAGCCACCCCATTTCCCTCAGCTTTGGACTAATTTTTTGCCTGATCCTTTCTTTGATTCATTTCATCGTCTGGAAGTTTGCAGCTCTCTCCTTAGGCGAATCATGGGGTCAAGTGCTTACTCACTGGGATGCCGGCTGGTATCTGCAGATTGCAGCCCAAGGTTATGATGCCACGCGATCAGCTTTTTTGCCGGCTTATCCCTTTTTAGTCCGATTTTTCGCTGGGGGTCAGGAGGCGTTTCTAGTCTGGTCCGGCACCATGCTATCTTGCCTCTGTTTGGCTCTTTCATTAGTCCTGCTCTGTCGATCCTCTTCTCCCTCTCGACCGTCTTATTTTGCCCTTGGCTTTTTTATCTTAAGCCCCGCCTCTTACGTTTTTCATTCTGTTCACACAGAATCCCTCTTTCTTTTGCTGTCCATCCTTGCCTTTCAGGGCCTAGAAAGGCGGCAGCTCTTTCAGGCTGCTGTATGGGCAGGTCTCGCTAGCCTTGTCCGACACCAAGGGGTGTTGCTCGCGATCGCCATCGCTTGGGGCTTTGCAGCCTCGCGCCCCGAGCGGCTGCGAGGATGGAAAGATTTTTTCTATGTGGGGGCCATCAGTGGGATCATCTGGAGCTGCACCCCCCTCTTTCATCTCTGGCAGGGGAGGGGAGCCTTTCCTGCCCTTTCAGCTCATAGCGACCATTGGTTTATGGCGGATGGTCTCGGGACATATTTGAAGACCTTGATCATGGCCAACCCTATTCAAAATTATCGGTTCGGAAGTTTACTGCACCAAGCCTACTATTTTAGCTGTCTCGGCGGTACTTACCTCCTTCTGCGCCAGCGAACCAGCGCGGAAGCAATCTACTGCCTGCTAAGCTTGGCTATCATGCCGCTGCAGGGCGAACTCATCGATATGTTCCGCTTCAGTGCGGTTTTGTTTCCTATCCTCTTTCTTGGAGGTGAGCTCGTCGGTCGTCTGGCTACCCCTTGGCGCTGGATGATCTTTCTGAGCCTGTTTGCCCTCAACTTATCCGTCAGCTGGCAGTATGGGATTTCCCGCTGGGCTTATTAGAGTGTCGATCTCGGCTATCGATGATAAAGAAAGAATCGATCTGACACGAACGACTCGAGGACAAAGCATGGACCCTCACATCAGTCATTTTACCAAAAAACGCGTTTTGATCACGGGAGGCCTCGGTTTCATCGGCTCCCATCTCGCCCGCAAGCTCGCGATGCTCGGCGCCGACGTGACCCTGGTCGATAGTCTCATCCCGGAATACGGTGGTCACCTCTTCAATATTCAAGATTTTCGTGAACAAGTTGCGATTAATATTTCTGATGTGCGCGATCCTTATTCCTTGCGTCACTTGATTCAGGGACAGGATTTCGTCTTCAATCTCGCGGGTCAGACGAGTCATCTTGATTCCATGACGGATCCCTTGACGGATCTCCGCATCAACGCCGAAGCGCAGCTTTCGATCTTGGAGGTTTGCCGCGCCGTCAATCCTCAGGTTCGGCTGGTGTTTGCCAGCACCCGTCAACTCTATGGTCGCCCTCAGTACCTTCCTGTCGATGAAAAACATCCGATCGAGCCGATCGATATCAACGGTATTCACAAACTAGCTGGTGAGTTTTACCACACCCTCTATTCAAGGGTTTACGGCATGCGAGCCACAGTGCTTCGCTTGACCAATACTTACGGACCTGGAATGCGGGTCAAGGATGCAAGGCAGACCTTTCTCGGCATCTGGGTGAGACAGCTGATTGAAGGGAGTCCGATTAAAGTTTATGGCGATGGCCGCCAGATCCGCGACTTTAACTATGTTGCCGATGTTGTCGATGCTTTTCTAGCGGTGAGCCAGCTCGAAGAGACCGTGGGCGAAGTGTATAATCTGGGCGGTAAAGAACGGGTGACTCTCATCGACCTCGCTGATCTAATGATCAAATTAAACGGCAGCGGTCAGCGTCAGCTCATCACGTTTCCCCCTGAGCGTAAAGCGATCGATATCGGTGATTATTACAGTGATTTTCAAAAAATCAGCCGGGCCATCGACTGGCAACCGCGCGTGTCCCTCGAAGAAGGACTCAGCCTGACGCTCCAATATTTCCGCAGCAATGGGCGGCACTACTGGGAGAATTAATGTGATTCGGATGAACGATTTTCGGGCTGAGCCCGCTGCCTTGCTCGCTGAACAGAGTCGAGCCTTCGAAAGGGTTCAACGCTCGGGCTGGTATATTCTCGGCCCCGAAGTGGCTCAATTTGAAAAGCAGTGGGCGGAACGCTGCCAAGTGCCCGCTGCGGCCGGTGTTGCCAATGGACTCGACGCCATCGAACTGGGCCTAAGAGCGCTCGCGATTGGACCCGGTGATGAAGTCATCACCACGCCGATGACAGCTTTTGCCACTGTCCTCGGCATCATGCGCGCTGGCGCCACGCCTGTCCTCGCAGACATCGATCCGCAAACCGGATTGCTCTCGCCACTGAGTGTAAGGCACTGTATCAGTCGGCGGACTCGGGCCGTGCTTCTCGTTCATCTTTACGGTCACGTCCACCGCATGGATCAGTGGCTTCATTTTTGTCAGACGGAGAAACTCGATCTTCTCGAAGACTGCGCGCAGGCTCATCTCAGCAGCTGGCAGGGAAGGTCCGCCGGCAGCTTTGGTCGCTGGGGAGCTTATAGTTTCTATCCGACCAAAAATTTGGGTGCGCTCGGTGATGCAGGAGCTCTCGTCAGCACTGATGCTGCGCTTATCGAGCACGTGAAAGTACTGAGAAATTATGGTCAATCCGAGCGCTATCATCATCCATTCTTGGGAGCCAATAGCCGCCTCGATGAGCTGCAAGCGGCGCTGCTTTCCGTGCGCCTTGCCTGGCTTGAGGAATTTACCAGCCGACGCCGTTCCATTGCCCGGCGTTACATCCAAGGTATAAAAAATCCCTTGCTCTCTCTCCTAGCCGCTCCCGATGCCGAAGAAGAACATTGCTATCACCTCTTCGTGGTCCTTACACCTCAACGTGAGGCACTGAGGCTCCATTTGCAAAAGCATGAGATCGAGAGTCTCAGCCATTACCCGGTGCCTATCCACAGGCAGCAGGCCGTGCCTGACATCATGGAAGATCCAGAAGGCCTCCACGCCGCGGAGCGCCATGCGGAGCAGTGCCTATCGATTCCCTGCCATCCCTACCTCGGCGACAACGAGGTCGATCGCATCATTGAAACCCTCAATAATTTTCAGGGGAACTGACTTCGATCAGGCAGCATAAAGCGATACACTCGATCGCTCCGATACCGTAAACTATAAGGGAGAGCAACTCTGCCCAGACAGGAGTGAAGGTTGGAAGCGACAGATCAACAGCGACCGACAATTGAATTACTGCAGTCGCATGAACTTGGTGATGGAAATAGCCTTCCGCTCCCTCTCCACCTCATGCTCACGCGATCGCAGGATTTACAGTCCTGCCCTTTTTGGATCAGTACCTATCGCGAGGGCACTTGCTCACCGCAAAAGATCTTCGATATGCCTTCGATCGAAGGAATTTTCAAATTACTGATGGATCAAGGGCTAACAGAAAACCAAGCACTCATGCTGGCAGAAAATAATCCCGGGTTTGCCGCTCGACAGTTCTATCTGATCCCTGAGAAAATCTGTCAAACAGAACCTGATCGGACGCGTGAACTGATCGTGAGCACCTTAGAAGCTCTTGGTCCTGAGAAGGTCGGTCTTTATTTTCCAAGCAGCGCGAACGATCTGCTCGTGCGCACGCACTTGATCGAAGAACTCAGCCTTGGCATCTCTTTCCTTCGAACGAAGGAACTCTATTTTTATACCGGATCGATGGGCCTCAATCCGCTGATGAATGCAGCTTTACGGATCAAACTGAGACTCGAAGGACGCCGCGAGGTTCTCGTCTTTCATTGAAACAGGCTCGTACCTCGCGAAAAAGACCATCTCACCCTGCTCAAAAAATAAACAAAAAGACGAAGCAAAAAAAGAGGCCCACAAAAAACGGCGATGTCGCAAATACGCCGCCAAAAATGTGACAAGAGGCTGATTTTATAGCTTTTTTGCCGCATACTGGTGGATCTCCTCTGATTTTTTCGTTTTTCCTCAGTTCAAACTTGGAAAAAGGCTGAAAATAGACGGCGAAAAGATATCCACAGACCAGGCAAAAACCTGGGGATAAACCGCTATCTATTTGTTATTAGTAACTTAATTGAAAATGACCAAGGATTAGATGCTGCTGATACGAGCCGCAAGCTTACTGCCTACAACGCAAAGCGGCGCCAAATGCTCATAAATTAAGCAAAAAAGAATGGGTTTAAAAAATTAGGGGATAAAACTCAAAAGGTCAGTAAAAAGGAGCAAAAAACATCGAGAGAAGACTGGCGGAAAGGGAGGGATTCGAACCCTCGGACCAGTTACCCGGTCGCGTCCTTAGCAAGGACGTGCATTCGGCCACTCTGCCACCTTTCCAACGAACACATCGATCTTTTTCTGTCTGGCTTCTCGCTTCGCGCCTTTGAAAACGGAGGGAGAGGGATTCGAACCCCCGGTGGAGTCACCCCCACAACGGTTTTCAAGACCGCCGCATTCAACCGCTCTGCCATCCCTCCACGTCTCTTCATGGTCGAGTCCGAGACACGAAGCCAGAGACAGCGTTTTATAATAGGGTCGAGCGAGAGCGCAAGGTTTTTCGTGCGAAGCGAAAAGAAGAGGGAGAAGGCAAGGGGAAAAAACAAGGGCCACCTGCCTCAGGCAAGCGGCCTCGGCGTTCAGAGCCGCATTATCCGGCCTGTTGGAGTCGCGCGATCCGCGCTTCGAGCGGCGGGTGGGTAGAGAAAAGAGCCAGAAAACCAGAGGGCCGCCCGGCAATTTTAAAAGCTGCTAAAGATGAAGAACCGGACTGTTCTGGTTCTTGCACGCCTCGCTCCATGGCCGTCTGAAGCCGGCGCAAAGCGCCTATCATCTTATGGCGTCCAGCCAACCTCGCTCCACCGGCGTCGGCTCGATATTCGCGATAGCGCGAAAAGCTGGCGACCACGATGGAACCTAAAATCCCAAACACGACTTCAAAAGCCATGACCGTCAAAGCATAGGTGAGGTGGCTCAAGCCGCCGCCTTCTCGCTCGTTGTCACCACGCAAAAATTGGCTAACTCCGTATGCCGCCACGCGCGCAATGTACATGACGAAAGCATTCACAACACCTTGAATCAAGGTCATCGTCACCATATCGCCGTTGGCTATGTGAGAGACTTCATGAGCCAGGACGCCTTCCACTTCATCTTTATCCATGCGCTGCAAAAGACCTTGAGAAACGGCAACCAATGCGCGATTTTTCGTTGGACCCGTTGCAAAAGCATTCACTTCCTGCCCGGGATAGATCCCAACGACGGGCGTTTTCCCGAGTCCTGCGGACTTTGATAGACGATCGACCAGACGCACGAGCTCACCCTCGGCACCCATGGCCCGCGGATCGATCAATTGTACTTTCATCGTCCAAATCGCGATCTGCTTGGAAAGAAGTAGGGAGACAAAAGAGCCGACCATACCCCAGACTAAACAAAAGACGAGGAGATTGCCCTGATCGAGTCCCTGGACAGTTCTGTACTGCCCAACCCCCAATAGGTTGAGAATGAGAGAAACCATAATCATTATGGCCATATTGACCAAGAAAAATAGTCCGATACGTTTGACCCAAGTCATGGAAAGTATCCTCCAAAATTTCGCCGCCAGAACCTTGGCACCAGGATTCTACGGCCTGAGTCCTTAGCCCCTAGCATAAGACTGTTTTCGTATCTGTCAAAGATAGACCCAGCTTTTGGCCTCGCCTGAAAGACGATCAGAGAGAAGTGCCAGATTCAGAAGCAGGCGCAGCTGGATTAGTCGCCAGAGGAAGCTCTTCAGAAAGGTCAGGCTTTGCCAAATTCAGTGCCAGAGCCATATTTTGCAAGATACGCACGACCTCTGGTCTATTACGATCCGTGGGCAGCCAAATCTCGGTAATCCCACCGTCGGGCATCTTGCTGAGGACCTCGACGTTATTGTAGACAAGCATCTCAGTCCCGACGCCGGCCACACGCTTTAAGCGCAAGGAAACCTTGTTGCGATGCACCTTGCCATCGAGATAATACGAATCCCATTCGGTCGTGATCAAGCCATTCGCGCGATCGGCAATAGCAACGTTATAGTTGCGCAAGAGAACATCGAGCGTCGCGTCCCACACTTTATCAAAGGGAGATAGAACGCGAAATGTTCCCTGATCAACCGCTGAAATTCCAGAACGAGCTGGAGGAGGGGAGCGGCGCGCGGAAGCTCTTGCATCGCCTTTTACCCCCGGAGCGGGAGTCGAGGAAAGGGCCGGGGTCGAGGGCGTGCGATACTTATTGAAAATATCGCTCATGCAGCCGGTTGAAAAGATCAAAGGCCCAGCCGTTAGCAAGCTGAAGACCCCTAGCGTTTTCAGCAAGTGAATCGATCTGGTGCAAACCTTTTGCTCGTGCATCCTCGGCTCCTTACGTTAAAAGAAGCGGCCCCTCACGCATCTCCCTCAAGTCAAAAGATCTTTGACCACATCGCGCTCGGCTAAAAGTTCCTTGGTCGTGATTCCGATCAGCTCGCGGGTAAAAGACGAGAGCTTGAGATCGCGAACCACTTCGTACTTGCCATCACCGAGCGAGCGAACTGGAAACGAATAAATGAGACCGGCTGGTATATCATACAGTTTACCATCACTCGGAATGGCTGCCGAGAACCATTCTCCCGCTGGAGTTTTGGTCAGGAAACGTTTGACGTGATCGATGCAGGCTGAAGCGGCGGAAGCAGCCGATGATTTGCCGCGTGCTGCGATGATCGCCGCGCCGCGTTTCTGAACTGCTGCCAGAAACTCAGTTTCAAGCCACTTGCGTTCGGTGATCACCTGCGTAACGGGCTTGCCGTTGATGGTCGCATTATCGAAATCAGGAACCATGGTCGAACTATGGTTACCCCAGATCGCGAGATTACGCACAGCTCCGACGTTGACGCCTGCTTTAAGGGCAAGCTGCGCCCGCGCACGGTTTTCATCGAGCATAGTCATGGCTGAAAAACGAGTTGCTGGGACTTCACGACAGTTGTGTTGAGCAATCAAAGCATTCGTGTTGCAGGGATTGCCGACCACGACGATGCGTACGTCAGACGCCGCTCGCGATAAAGCTTTCCCTTGAGCGACAAAGATCGGTCCGTTATCGCGAATAAGGTCATTGCGCTCCATGCCTGGGCCGCGTGGCTTCGAGCCGACCAATAATGCCCAGTTGACACCTTCAAGGCCTTTTTCTGGGCTATCGTGTATATCGATGCCATCAAGGGTTGAAAAGGCACAGTCTTCAAGCTCCATAGCTGTGCCTTCCGCAGCTTTTACAGCAGCGGGAAGTTCAATCAGGCTAAGACGAACAGGCGTGTTTGGCCCGAAGAGCTCGCCGGAAGCTATCCGATAGAGTAGGCTATAACCAATTTGACCCGCAGCCCCTGTGACAGCGACGCGAACAGGTTTCGTCATATGCAGTTCTCCTGTAAAAAATCATTCCCCACTATCTCTACTCTGAGGTCTCTCCGAGGAAAAGCTTAATCCTTGCCCGTCTCATCGCCGCGACCTGGTTCCTGCAGCCATTCGGCTTCCTGGGTCTGATAGCTGGGTCGCCTGCGGTTGAGATCCCAGTACTGTTCGATCGGCCGGTAACCATCGACCAGCGACCAGTGCACGGGCTGACCGTTCTCAATAAAATAGAGGACCTTAATCTTTCGGCGACTCTTGAGTTCTGCCAGACAGATGTGACAGCCGTAAACCTTGACGCTGATGCCATCGACTTTGATCGTCGTCTTTTTGAAATAAGCCCGCATGAAAGGGCGCGAGCAAAAGTAGCAACCCGTGGCGGGTGGGGTTGTCTCTTGCTGCCAGTTCTTCAGAAAGTGGCTCAGAAACGGCCTTTCCTCAATATTGCTTTTAAAGCGTTTGTAAGTTTCTTCAATCTTATCTTCCAACCTTTGCACCATTGGCGATGCCTCGCCGAGATGCTGCACATCGAATCCAAAATTGGGGAGCCGATTGAGAGCCGAGAGAAGACTTTCCATTAGCCGCAGGCAGGATTCATAGTCATCTAAGGTCTTGGCGTGTGTAACGTGAGGGACCAGATTGGCCAGTGAGTTGAGCTTGATCACGGCGAGTTCAATATGAGCGATCAGTTGAATGTAGCGGCGGCGATAGGAGTTCGCCTTCTGCGCATGATGCTGCAGATTATGGCCTCGAACCCAGAGTCCAAGTCCAAGCGTTACGCACGCTAAAGCTACTATCAGGAACGTCATGCTTCCTCGCGATATATTGCTCACTTCTTCCACGATATCAGAGCTCACAGCTGATCCGGAGTGACAAAATAACCCGGCGCGCCTTGCCGCGTGTCAAGTTTTGCCGTCCAGCGCCGAAAAAGAGGCGAGTAAGCGAAGGGAGCCCTCATGCAATACGAATCGACTCGTCAAAACTTCAATAAGCTACTGGAAAGTTACAATAATTACGTCGCTCTTTATAAATTATTCAATAATGGCAGCACGCGTGGAGTGACACCTTTTGGCGTCTTCTATATGCGCTTCACCTATTACGTTCGGTATGAAAGTACGACACCAGAAAACTTGACGCGCGGATTTTAGGACGCCCTCTCGCTTTCCTCGTCCCATCTGCCTTTGCCGGCAGCTTGGGACTCAAACCCTTACTGCTCAGGGCTTTCAGCAAGAACTTTCGATAGCCTGCCTAATTGACTTGACCAACGTCGATGTCACTTATATAAAAAAAGCTAGGGAACATGCGGCTCGGCGTTGGATATCTATGGAAGCGAATGACACCGAAACAACTCGTTGGCGACTGCGGCCTACAGAAGATGGAATCCAAGTCGATGATTCCATTCTGTGGCTTGACGCCCGCTATACGGGCGATCTTTCCTTTCTGTCGAGTGCACAGCTCCTGAGCAGTCGCACCCAATCACGCGTCATCACCACCGAAGAAACCGTCAAATTATTGGCGATCAACAGTATCAAACTCAATGCCCTTGTCCGTCCTTATAACCAGCTTGTATCGATTGGACAACTCAGACTCGAGCTCCTTCCTTCAGGAGCCGCCTTGGGTGGAGCATCGTTGATGGTCGAGACGCGGCAAGGCACCCTCCTTTATGCACCGCACCTGCAGCCGCACAAAACGGGTACGACGCGGACCATGCAGCTCAAACAAGCCGATACCTTGATCTTAGGAGCTCACACACCTTTTCCATCGCACCATCATCCGAGCCGCAAAAAAGAAAAGGAACGATTGCTCCAGGCCGTCAGCAACCAGCTGGCGCAAGGGGCCCACCCCATCATTCTTTGCGAGCCTTATGCTGTTGCGCAGGAGCTTTGTAAAAGCATGGCCGAAGCGGGGATTCCCTTAGCTGTGCATAAGAGTATCTATCGCATCAACAAAATCTACGAATTCTATGGCTCTGAACTCGGTCCTTACAGTCTTCTGCATCGACGACTCAGGGATAAAAAAGTCATCATCTGGCCTTTGCCAACGAGCAAAACCGGAGTGCAACGGCTGTTACCGGAAGGACCTTTGTTCTGCGTTGAGGATTCGATCTCGACCAGCAGTTTCCCCGACCTGATGCGAACTGTGGCCGAACGATTTATCATCAGCAGTGGCTGCGACGGTCGTGATCTCAAATCCATTATCCAAACCGTCGACCCCCGCGAAGTTTACTTCACGGGTCCCTATGCAAGGCAGTACGAGACCGAGCTCAGCTCTTCCAAATATCCCGTCCGAGCACTCTTCCCGAGTCATCTTCCGCTCTTATTTTGATCCCATCCGACCTCGCCCTATGCATCATCACGCCACAGGTGTCAGAAATTCTTACAGGCGGTATAAAAATTAATTCAATAATTTAAGTTGCTTATGGACTTGTCCAGACCTTGCTTAAGAGTCTTCAGCTGCTGCTGGGCCTTTTTGCTGAATGGACACGCCTATGAAAAACATCCGCATCGAACGTCAAGACGAAGGCATGCTCGCCGATCAATACGCACAACCGGCCTTTCTTCCCCCACTCTGGCGGATTATTTTTCAGGAAGCGATGCGCGGCCACCATATGATTTTTCCGCGCGCTATAGTTGAAGTCATGCAGACGCCCGGAATCTTTGCCGAGGCTGCGTCTCAGCTGCAACCCCAGCTCGAAGAATTCTGTGTCCATCTGTTTTCGGCACCGGATCTTGCAGCGATCCGCACCCTCATCCATTGTTTGCCTTTCGACGAGCAAAAACAGCTCTTCGTTCTTTATGTTCACTTGATGCAGAGTATCCGCACCTCCAACAAAGAAGAGCTCAACTGAGTCCCGCTCCCCATCCGCGGCTTCTGGTACAATAAAAAGATCAGTTGGCCCACGGAAGGAGCGCGCTTTCCATGTCTACCTCATCGAAACCTGTTCGAGCTTCTGGCCTTTGGCAAAGAATGCAGGCTTTTCAATTCATAGATCCTAAGGATGGCTACAGTCAGGAAATCGTTTTTATCTCTATTGCGCTAGCTGCGGCGTTTACTCTCACGGCTCTGGCCAGTTTTTCGCCTTACGATCCTTCGCCGTATAATTTTAGTTTCCCTCCGCGCGTCCCGCACAATCTCTGCGGCATCGTCGGCTCGTACCTGGCCGGATCGCTCATTTACAATATCGGCGGCCTTGCTTATTTTTTGCCCTTTCCCTGGCTTTGGATGAGTCTGCAGAATCTCAAAGGTCGACCTGAAGCGTTCCGCAAAAGCCGCATCTGCGGCTGGACCCTGGTCGCCATCTGTCTATTGATCGGCGGGCAGCAATGGGCTAGTGACCTTTCGTTTCATGGCTTTCGGTACCTGCCAGGTGGCGCCCTCGGCTATGCATTGCACCGACACATCACGCGCGTCTTCGGTCTGGCCGGATTTTACCTTATCTTTACCGCGGGATCGCTCGTCGCCGCGCTCCTTATTCATCGCCAACCTGTGCTGCGCCCTCTCTATGGCCGCCTGCGAAAGACCCTTCAAACCTTTTATCGCTGGATTTTAGGAAAGAGCTTCGCGGCATCGCAGGGGACTCAAAATACGATCGTGCGCGAAAGCATTCCTCTCGCTCCTCGGGTCGATGACAAAACAGCG
>CANJJY010000029.1 GCA_947474445.1 Oligoflexaceae bacterium | reverse complement strand
TCAAACCTAGAGACGAAAATGGAAATTAACATGAAAAACCTCAGCCTCCTGTCCCTCGGCATCGTGCTCCTTTCCTTTTCCTGTGCCGATGAAAAATTTACTGAAAAGCGCGGGGTCGCTTTGGAGCAAAGCGCTGATCTCGGCGGCGGCGAGAGTTCAGAAGAAAAACCGATCGTCGTCTCTGTCGATGATGAAGCTAAGGACACGGACGTCGTGACTTCGGAGAATAGTTTGGAAGGCGCAGACTGCGCGGACATGGTCGGCGTCGAACGCGTAGCTATTTCAGGTTCAACTCATGACCAAACCATCACCTCGACCGATGCTTACGCGCTGCGAGTCACAGGCAACAAGAACGCTATCAAACTGGAATTGAAAGGCGCGGATACAGCGGCCAAGATCCCAGGTATCTGTCTCGACCTGGCTGGCAATCAGAATCTGGTCAGCGTCAAAGTCCTCGTTCAATTGGGTACTGTCTATGTAAGAGCGCGCGGCAACCAAGCTAAAGTCGCCATCGAAGTCGGCAAGGGGGCAAGCGTGGGAAAGCTGAAAGTGAATGCTGCTGGCCATGAACCAAACATGGAATTAAAAGGCGAAGGCACATATCCCTGTGAAGCAGAAACCATTAAAAAGCCGATGGCTGTTACCTGCGTCAAGGCTCCTTGATATAGAAATTTTTCTTTCCTTTCGTCTGTACGAGCGCGTTCCCTCTCATCAGAGATGGAACGCATTTCGCCGTAACACACCGTCATTCCCTCGCCTTTTTGCAGAGTAAACGCGCTGACACTTCCCCATACTGCGTCATATGAATCAGACTAACTGTCGGACACAAGTAATTGATTAGACGTCTGGTCGCAGAATCGCTTTAATAGCTTTTCGATCGTCTCATGTCGATCTTGCGCTTGAAGGACTTAGACTTTATTTGGCTAGGAAGGGTTGTCATGCCGCATTTACAGCCTCGATCCATACTCCAACTGGTGCTCGTCGGATTTCTGGTCGTGCTGTTGCCCCTCCTTGGCGCTCTCATCTATGCCGCCAGTGCTTTAAATAGTATGTCGCAGGCAGGCAGCAACCGTCTTGAAGTAGTCTCCGATACAGCAGAAGTGGTGCAAAAGCTGACGAAGGGTGCGGTGGATCTGGAGCGTTTGGCAAGGCAGTATCAACTGCTGTCCGACTCGGCCCTCCTCACAGCTTTCAACGTTGAAACGGCCAATTATCAAACGAGCCTCGCGAACCTCCGTATTCTGCGACCGGAGCCGAGCATCCTGCTCCATGCTGAAAGGCTGGAAGAGTTGTTGGGCGACCTCAAGAGGGAAGTGAACGCTCCGTCGCCTGGAAAAACTGGACGGAGCCTGGCGTCGATAGCCCTCCTCAACGATGCCTTGCAGCAGATGAGGCAAGCGCTGGAGATCGATCTCAAGACCAAGGTTTCCGTCGCTAAGGATCTTGCGCAGACCATTCGCTCGCGCCTCGTCATCCTCGCCTTTACTCTGGTGCCAAGTACCTTGATCTTAATAGGCCTCTTCTCGATGTTGATTACGCGGCCGATCAAGTTGATCGATCGCAGTATCAGGCAGATCGGAATCGGCAGCTATACGCCGCCGAAGCGCTTACCGGGACCGCGCGATCTGCAGATCGTGGGAGAAAGGCTCAAATGGTTAGGGCAGCGGCTGCGTGCTTCGGAGGAAGCACAAGAGAGATTCCTCCGGCATATTTCCCATGAACTGAAAACCCCGCTGGCTACCATCAAGGAGGGCATCGAACTGCTGGGCGACGAAATTCCGGGGCCATTGAATAAGCAGCAGGAAGAAGTGATTTCCATCTTGCGGAGCGGGCTGCAGCATTTTCAAGTTCTAATCAACAATCTGCTCGATTTCAATCTCCTGAGAAACAACAAATCCCTCCAGCGAGAAGAAGTCGAAGTCGGCGAGCTGATTGAAAGCATCGTGCGTCTGCATCGCCTGACGGCGCAAAGAAAATCAGTCGAGTTTGAAGTCAGCGGGGACCCCACGCGACTCGTCGTCGATCGCTCGGTGCTCAGCGCAGCGATTGATAATCTCGTCTCGAACGCCGTCCATTTTTCACCTGAAGGGGGAAAAGTTCTGTTGCGCTGGACCAAAAAAGCCGATGGCCTGACTATACTCGTCGGCGATGAAGGACCGGGGATCGACCAGGACGAAAGAGATAAGGTCTTCTTGCCTTTTTATCAGGGCAAAGCTTTGCGGCTTGGACCCATCAAAGGGACTGGGCTTGGACTTTCTGTTGCGCGCGAGTGTGTCGAGCTGCATAAGGGTCAGATCCGCATCATCGACGCCGAGCGAGGAGCCTGGCTCGAGATGTTCTTTCCTAGCGCGGCTGTGCAGCTTTCATGAGAAACGCTTAAGCTGCCTAGCGCACCTATTCAGAGATAGCGACTTTTTTGCAGGATAGAGAAAGGAGAGGACGTGAAAATTGGATTCTTGTTAGTGATCATGCTCCTGTGGTCCTGCGCCCACGAAAAATCTGCGCAGAGGAGCGATGCCAAGGGCTCAGGATCGAGCTTTTGGTCGCAGGATCGCGATAGTCTGAGAGTCTGGCTCGCCTATACCAGCGAAATAGAACAAATGAGCCAAAAAGATTTGAAACAGGAAATCGAACGCTTGCGCAAGCTGCCGAATGATAGCGACGCCGAAGTGCGCATGGCTATCGCCCAGGCGAGTTTCCATGCTGACAGTCATGCCTATCAAAAAGCCGCGGAATGTCTGCAAGCTGCTAGCACGCGGACTTCTGTCGATGCTGAAACCCGTCTCTGGCTGAAGCACTCTACAAAACAGATGACGCAGCTAGCTCAGCTCGATAAAGAGCTGGCGGAAGAAAAAAAGCAGCGACTCGAACTCGAAAAGAAGATGAAAGCGCTGTCAGATATCGAACTTGAAATGCGTCAAAGAGACAAAAACAGAGCCCTTCATTGAAATAAAGTGGTCTTGGCACGATCATTGTAAGGATTCATCCTCGAAACGAATCCGTACTATAGTTTTTGGGCTGTAAAGCCTACTTGTGGATTCACCGACCGAGACCTTGCGGATTAACTGTCGCTTCAGGGCGACAGACGTCCCCATGAAAAGGAGATCCCCTCTATGAGTGAAGCAGCCGCCAAAATAATGCTGGTTGATGACGATCAAGGTTTTCTCACGCTCTTGTCGATGCGGCTCGGGGCCCAGGGGTTTCAGGTGGAAACGGCTGCCAGTGGCCGAGAATGCTTGTCAAAACTAGACAGCTTTTTGCCCGATGTGATGATCAGTGATCTGCGCATGGACCAGATGGACGGCATGGAACTCTACAGCCGCGTCCAAAAGCAAATGCCCTACCTGCCGGTGATTATGATCACAGCGCACGGGAGTATCCCCGAAGCTGTCGCTGCTACGCAACAGGGTGTGTTCTCCTTTTTGCCGAAGCCTATCGATCGTCAGCAGCTGTTTGATCTCATCAATCAGGCTATGCAACAAAAAGGACATTTACCGAGTCAGTTGACAGATGGGAACGAGGGCGGTCTGATGTCTCGCAGTCCGAAGATGCTCGAGCTGTACGAGCAGCTGCGCATGGTCGCGCCCTCAGAAGCCAGTGTTTTGATCACGGGTGAAAGCGGATCGGGCAAAGAAATTTTCGCTCGAGCTCTTCACCAATCGAGTCCTCGCGCCAATGGACCCTTCATTGCCATCAATTGCGCGGCAATTCCGGCTGAACTCTTGGAGTCAGAATTGTTCGGTCATGTGCGAGGATCTTTCACCGGTGCTAATAAAGATCATTCGGGCCTTTTGCAGTCGGCCAAGGGGGGGAGCTTATTTCTCGATGAAATCGGCGACATGCCTTTGTCCCTGCAAGTGAAGCTCCTGCGCGTGCTCGAAGAAAAGACCGTGCGACCCGTCGGAAGCACAAGTCCCGTCGCGATCGATGTTCGTATCATATCGGCGACACATCGGGATCTGCCGCTCCTGATTCAAGAAAAGCTATTTCGTGAAGACCTCTATTATCGCCTGAACGTGATCCACCTGAGATTGCCTGCACTGCGCGAAAGACGGGAAGATATCCCTCTCCTGGCCGAAGCCTTTCTCAGCGAGATTGCCGAACGCCAAAAGCCGAGCGTCAAAGCCTTTGCGGCCGGAGCCCTCGAGCTCATGACAGCTGCTGATTGGCCGGGCAATGTGCGCCAGCTCTATAACGCCGTGGAAAAGATGGTCATCCTGTCTCCTAGTCCCATCATCTCAGCTGCGCATGTCCGCTGGTGCCTCGGCGAGAGCGAAGCCAACGTGCCTTCGCTTGCCGAAGCAAAAAATCAGTTTGAACGTGATTATCTAGTGGAAACCTTGAAAAAAACCCATGGGAATGTCAGTAAGGCTGCGCGAGCTGCCAAGCGCAATCGAACTGACTTTTATAAGCTTATGGCCCGGCATAATCTGCAGGCATCGATGTTCAAGGGCGGCAAACGCTTGGCAGAGCATGGCTAGGCCTCAAGCGATCTGCATATATTATGCAGAGGTGAGATAAAAATATTTTTATTCCAACGAAGTAAGCGATATTTCTTCATTTTGGAAAGCCTAGGGGCAAAAAATGTTTTTGCGAATATTTACTCCTATGATATTGCTAGTCGGTACCGCTCGTGGACAGTAGAGTTGTCTTTAGAGCGTTAGTTATTTTTGGAGGTTTTCATGAAAAAGCTTTTTCTTGCAGTTCTCTTCTCAGGCGTAGCTCTTGCTGGTGCGAAAAAAGACGGCGACCATTTCAAAGCCTTGGACAAAGACGCTGACGGCTTTGTTAGCGCTGAAGAAGCCGCTGGCAACACCGAACTCACCACTGCTTTCGCAACTCTCGACAAAGATGGCGACAAGAAATTGAGCGCTGATGAGTACAAAGCTTTCGCACACACCGAAAAGAAAGCTGAGAAAGCTGCTAAGTAATTTTAAGTCCTTCGGGATTTGAAATTTGAGCAGGGGCGCCGTTTTCGGCGCCCTTTTTTTGTGCGGCAGGTTTAATGGACGAAGGTGATGACGATCTCAAAGAGAATGAGAAATACGATGGCGAGTTCCAGCCAATAAAGGCGTCGATCACGGATCGTCTCGACAACCACCGAAAGAGTCTGTTGGATCAGCTGTAATTTATATTCGAGAGCCTGAAATCGTTCGGGAAGATCAAACATCGCTCGCAGATCGCCGTAAATCTCGTCCATCACGCGATCTTCCCAAATCAGGTCGGGATTATCGAGGAGGTGCAGCACCCTGACGACGGTACTCCGCAGGGACAAAGACTCCGCTATCTGCTTGTTGATCGGCGTGGGCATCATCGACAAGGTGCCCCGATTCTTTAATTGGACGAGAAGAGCATCGACCTGGTTCCAGGACGCTTCCACCAGAGATTCGTAATATTCCATCGAGGTACTCTGCGCTAAAGTCGAAGCTATCACTTCCATGCGATCGGGATTGAGGTGATCGATGATCAAGCGATTGAATTCGACCAGCGCAGGACCCGCGCGTTCGACGACGGTGAAGGTGTCGCTGAATTTCGGCTTGAGATTAGGAACAGCGTCGAGCCCTAAAAGTCGATTCAGATGTTCGGATTGATCTTCGGCAGGAACATTCCAAAAGACGACAGAGCCGTAATTGAAGATGAAGATGTGCCCATCGGTTCCGACCTTAGCACTGAGGGATGCCCAGGGATCGATCGACGATTGCGAAGCGGAAAGGGATTGAGCCAGTTCCATCATATTGAGGCTGTGAGCGAAAACGAATGAACGTAGGGTGTGCTGGCGAGGTTCCATTGTGTAAACTCCGTGTTTCTTTTGGCTCCTCGCGCCTTGGCAGTCTCGTCTCAGAGATAGGCTCTCTTCATTCTAGGATACAGGAGCCTCGAGCTACAAGCCGATCTCTTGTCCTCAATGGGCTAATTTGTTGTCGCCTTCGTATTCCAAGGATTTGGCAATTTCTTCGCGCCAGATAGGAGTAGTCGTTCCTTGCTTGGCCAGCTTGAGGGCCTGCTCGATAAAGCCTTTGTGGTTTTGCTCTATTTTACTCAGGTGAAGCTGCTTGAAGACCTTGAAGCTATTGGTTCGCGTCGCGCCCAAGGTGGCCGCAATCTCGACCTTGTCGACTGCTTCATATCCCTGCCGTGCGACCGAGGTGAGACGGTAAAAGGCAGGAGCACAGAGTGTTGTGATGCCTAGTTGACATACTTTGAGATAATGCTGTTTTTCGGCTTCATAGCGATCGAAGTACTTTTTTACGACGGCCTCTGGATCGCGGATCAAGAGGTTATTTTCTGTATAAAGTATGGACTGGGTCATCATTTCGGCTCGCTTAAATCGAATCAGGCCGATCGCTTCCAGGACTTCCTTTGAGCTTTTGCTGTAGGGTGTGAGCTTGTTCTCCATGTCGGTCATCGCCTTGGCGTCCTTAGCATTGGCGATGTAACGTCCTTGATAAGCCAGGGATTTGATCATAGCAGGGTCGCTTGGCGCCGCGATTTGAGCAATTCTCTGAGCTCCCCAGAAAGCATCCTTTGCTTCGCCAAAATGCTCTTCGATTTCGAGGAGTTTGACTGCGGCCTGCAGCTGCTCTGCTTTGCTCACGTTGGGCGCGAGACTTTGCTCTTTGTAGAGGCGCGAAGCCCAACCATAGAGTTTGCGCTTGTAATAGAGATCAGCCAAGGTCGAACGGATCGCCGGGATGTTCGCCTCATTCTTGAAATCGCTCAAGTACTTTCCGTAAAAATAGAAGGCGAACTCCCAGACCGTGCGATCAGCGCTGGCCCATTCGCCAGCTTGCAGCAAAACCTTGGAGCGCGAGGCGAACTTTGGATAATTATCGACGACTTTTCGGCAAGCAGCGAGAGCGAAAGGCAGTTTACCAAGGCCCTTATAAGCAAAAGCCTGGGAGTAAAAGGCCTGCGGAGAGCGCGCATCAGCGGTGAAGGTCTGTGTAAACTCATCGTAGTTTTTAACAGCGCGAGCAAAGTTCTTAGCCTGCAGATCGGCGCCGGCTCCGTTAAACAAGGCATCGGCCAGCCAGGGTTGAATGTTCAGTGGCTTTCCTTTGCTCGTGGCAGCCGCCTTCTTTGAGGCAAAGAGATGCGTTAGATCTATAAAATCTTGCCAGCGATGGTTGCTGTAAAATTCTGTGAGGAGCAGGCCACCCGCGTCATAGGCGATCTTCCCATTGAGATCTTTTCGGAAATATTTTTGCCAGAGTTCTTCTGCTTTGGGCGCTTGACCGAGAGCACGATTAAGGAGGCCGATATGGGCTATGATGAGCCATTCATCGCTGCCTTTTATTTTCGAAACCGTATCATAGATGACGAGGAGCTTTTGTCGTTCCGGTTGAGGCCCGGCGGCAGGCGCATCGAAGTTGGGTTGAACGGGCCAGACGGCGAGCTGCGATTGGGCTTCGATGGCGAGTAGATAGCTCTTTAGCCCTTGATCGCGAGCCATGTCCAGGTAGAGATCAACCGCGTCCTTAAACTGATTCATGCCGCGGTATAAGAGCGCGACTTTTTGTTTGAGCGGGAAGAGAAGCTGACGATCATTCTCTATTTTGAAATAGCGTGCTGCAACCTGTGTCGCCTGAGTCTTCGCCGCGAGAGGTGCCTGTGCTTGCAGAGCTTGCGTTAACAGCTTGTCGAGTATACCGCGGTAGGTTTCTGCAATGTTGCTCAAGAGGTTACCGCGATCGTCCGGCCCGGCCTTTTTCTTGGAGGCAGTGGCGGCGAGTTTTTCCCGGAAACTGACAAAAGTCGCTTCCAGTTCGGTGATCTGGCCATTTTTTTGATAGGAAGCCAAGGCTAGGTCCCAGATGCGTCGCTGGATTTGTGCGGTGATGGCTGGATCTTGCAGAGATTCTATGATCTTTTGATAAATGCCGCTGGCGCCTTGAAAGTTCTGAGCCTTCATGGCCGCTAGGGCATCGCGTTCGCGCAGCGCTTCGACCGGTAAATTGCCTTTGAAACCTTCCGTGAGATTCTGGGGAGGACGGCCGCCTTCGCGGGCCGATTTTGATTTGCTCCAGATATAGATGGCCGTATCGGTGATGAGATACTGGAGACTCGGAGGCATGCCGCGCGCGATCTGGAGGGCATAACCCACTTTGTCATTGGCTGACGCCTGCGGCGCGAGCGTAGGATTGCCGTCGGCATCGAGGCCCGATTCGACATATGCTTCCGTGAGCTTCTGTGCGACCCGTCCATGCACAGACACGTTTTGAGACGCCTGGGCCATATAATTATAGCCTTGAGCAGCCGTCGCAGGCGAAAGCGCCAGAGAATAGCCGAGAAACATATCAATATTTGCCGCTATCACCTTGTCAGCTGCTAACTGTGGCCTGAGTTGCACAAGTGAGGCGATGCCATCGGCGCCTTCGGAGATTAAAAACTTCGCGAGAGAGTTGAAGTAGAGAGCGCGCGCTTTAGTCTCCGGTTTTTTACTGCCATCGGCGACGATCTTGGTATAGGTTTCCAGCCACTTAGAGGCAGTGCCGAGACGTTCTTCCCTCTGAGGTTCCCGGCTAGCGAGATAGAAAGACAGGAGGCGGGCCGCATCGCGACTGATGTTAGAAGCGATCGCTTGGCTTGGTCCGTTGTCTTGCATTTCTCCGATGGTTTGTTTGGTGTTCTTGTAGATGCGATCGGCATCGGCAGGAGAATTGATGCTTTTGCCGTCGACGTCGAGACCAGAGATCAGGAGTAAGATATGAATCTGAGAGCTGAATTCGTGCTGAATGACAGCTTCGGTGCTCAGGGGGATAGCCGCCGTGCCTTTATCGCTTGCTGGCTCCGCATGGACAGTAGGGATCCCTACGGTCTGGACAGGTAACCAGGCTAAGCTGAGAGCGAAGACGGTGGATGATACTTTCATCGATTCCTCCAAGAGCCAGGGCTAAGGCTCAACACATCCCTCTCCTTGAGAAAGCGTCGAGCTTTTTTACTTATGATCTTTATCGGCCGGTGGATAGATGACCTTAGCAAAAAATCAATTCATTCTTGGAAATAAGGCGAGGAGGGTGAAAGATCATTAAATGTCGGGGATTTACCAGTTAGTTGGGATTTGCGCCTGAACCAGCCAGGTGCCACCGCGCGAGCTAGGAAGCCAGGTACCCTGAAAATGAGGGGAAGGCGAGGCAGCGGTCTGGACGCGCGCATCGCTATGATAGGCGTCCTCCCCAGATGAGGTCCTGGATTCACGTGCGGGAGAAGGAGTGGGCGAGGGCGCACGGAGAATGGCATCAAGGGCACCGCCGATCCAAAGACCTGCGAACAGACCGAGATAGAGGTTTCTATCTTTCTGAAGTCCGCTGATATAGCTGCCGTTTTGATTGAAAAAATCTTGTTTTCTATCATCGCTGATGCCGTCGTTGTTCCTGACCTCCTCATTGAGGCCTTGGCGCTCGGTGATTTGGTTGCCTATGCTGACGAATTCGTAGAGGGCAATGACTTGACCAAGCGCTAAACCTGTTCCTAGGAGATAGGATTTATTGCGAAATTGGCCGGCTCCAAAGGGGAGGAAATGGACGAATGAGAGCGAAGACGAACCGCTGGAAGATTTGCGGTTGCCGGCGGGAACCACGGTGTTCTCCTCACTGCTTTCAGGTGATTTCCGCAGGCGTGCCGCTTTCGGTGGCGTGCGGGCGGCTAGGGACGTTTTCGGCTTTACAGTTGAGGGCGTTTGAGCCGAGGCAGGGGACAGAGGTTCGGTAGCTCCGGGTCCCTTAGCTGCCACCTGGGGTTTTTGAGCGGCAGCCGGTTCTTTGGCCCATTTCGCTTTGAGAAAATTGAAGAAACTGACGACGGTAGGATCTAAGACCTCTTCCTCGTCGATGGTGAGGCTCTTATCGTTGGCTAGGGCTTGGTAAAAGCTCGAAGCAGCCTGATTTTTATCGCCCCGCATGTACTGGCAGATTCCAACAAATTTTAGGACAAAGGCCATATCTTCTTTGGTCTTGGCCTTCTTCAGAGCACCTTTAAACTGTAGCTCAGCGACTGGGAATTGATTGCGCATATAGGATTGATAGCCATCTTCAAAGGTTTGAGCTTTGCCGATGGTACCAAGTCCCAGGCCTATCCAGAGGATGAGGGCTGCACGAATCAAAATGGGGTCCTCTCACTAGAATTCTCTCTAAAGGTATTCGGCAGCTACAGGCGAATCATGAGGAAAATAGTGGCAGGGAACTGAATTTTTGAACGCTGTTAGCCAGATAAATTAACTGAAGATTAGAAATAAATGGCCGAGGAGGAGAACGGACCATTTATGTGCTTCAAGCGCGAGGCAAAAAGCATGTCAACAGGTTACTCGGGAGATAAATATATCAGTCGACAACGCGTCTGCTCCAAGTGCTTTGGATTTGTCACGCATGATAAAGCGGCTGACGATCAATTCGCCTGCGCCTTGTGCGGCCATAAGATTGGCAGTTCGCCGCAATTAGGTCGCAAAGTTCCGGCGAGCATCATCGCCGAGATCGTTGCCAATCAGCATAGAGAAGCAGAGGAAGAACGGCAGAGGGCCATCAAAGCCAAGGACGAGGCTAAATCTGAGACATAGATAGTTTGCGGTGAAGTAACCCATGAAATCGATCTATTCAATGTTTTGTCAATCGCTCATGGGCAGACTCAGTCTCACACTAGATCAGGCCTGCCTTGTTGAGAATAAGGAAGAAAAAATGGCTAGCGCTGCAGCTGCGACGGGGTCCGACTCTCTCTCTCTCTCTCTCTCTCTCTCTCTCTCTCTCCAAGTGACATGAGCAAAGTTAGGGGCTAGTCTTTCTTTGCGATTTATCCTAGAGAGGAGGGCGAGGAGGACGATAGATGTCTATGCATAAAAGGCATTTGGCTCAAAGAATTGTCGTTTTCACGCTTCTCTGGGCTCCTGGTTTTGAACTTCTCGCTGAGCCCGATGATAGCGACGCCGCCATCGCGCAAGTCTACCTCTGTCCTCTCGCGTCTGCCATCCAATCGCGCCCTATTCCCTCTTCATGGAATGCCATTTATTTCGCAACGAGCGGGAAGCTCTCTTTTTTGGGTCTCGATCACGCCGGTATTAAACCTGCGGCTTTGAACTTTGTGCGCGCGGAAATTTCAGTGGTCCACGACTCCTGGCGATTCTCCTGTCTCTACGCCGATCAAGGTACGATTCTTAGTCTCGCAACCAATGATGATAGTCGTTATAAAGATTGTCATTTCGGCGAGAAGGAACAGGTCTGCGAAGTATCGCGGAATGAATGTCGTCTCAGCTGCGCAGATGGCCTGTAAGAAGGACGGGAGTAAATGCGGGTATTTAGAGCCCTCTTTACGATGTAAACTTTTTTTGTTGGAGCGAAATTTGGATTCACGCGGCCTCTGCTAACTCCTCTAGATTCAGTTTTGTGGATAGTTGTCTCGGATCTGGTCTTAACTACTGAAATTGAGGTTGATTATGAAAAAAGTGGATTTCTCGTCTCGCCTGCTCGTCAAAAGCATCCTGTTTACCTCTCTTGTCGGCGGCCTTTATGCCTGCGGTTCAAAATCTAATAGCGATACAAAAGAATCAGTGTCAGCCATATCTTGTAATTACAATGGACAAGTAGGGAACTCGCAGCAAGAGTGTGATGCTCTGAAAGCAAGAAGTGGTGGGGGCTCAACGACCTCGACAGGTTCAAGCTCAACGAGCCGGACTTCAAGTTCAAGTTCAACTTCGTCGTCAAGCGGCGGTGGTCAGGCCTCCCCAGCGGGAGTCAAGGTTGAAGCAAGCTGCTCGGGATCCACTCTTTCTGTGGCCATCAAAGAGGGCAACAGCCAGAGCTCATTCAGTCTTTCAGGCTCTTGCAGAAGCACATCAAGCTGTAATGGCAGCCAACTCAGAGTCAGCACGGGCAACTCGTCTGGAAGTGCCAGCCTCTCGAGTCCTCAGTCTTGTGCTGAAGCTCAAAGGCAACTCGCTGCATTTAATTTCTGATAGCAAGTAAGGAGACGAGCTGTCTAAAAACAGCTCGTTTTTCTGCTTTTTACGCCTAAGATCTAGCCATCAAGCTCTCTCGACCCGACTCTCCTTTCACGACGCCGTGACAAATCTCAATCATGTTCGATACCAAGAGCGATGCCCTAGGGGCGGCCATGCCATCAAAAATCGTGGCATCCATCCTGCATTATCGACGTGCTTTCCAAAAAAGCTCAAGACGAGAAAAAGAAAAAGGCAATGCTTACTGTATCGAGTGTTTGCCCAATCTGAGGGAAAAAAGAGAGGCACTGGATCCTCGCTTCATCCCACGGGCTCCTTGAAGATGAAGAGGCACTGGATCCTCTTCCCTTCGGGGGCAGTCCTCCCTTCCTTTTTGAGACTGAGCTCCGGCTCACGCTTTTTATCACGCGTCCCTAAAAATCGCTTCCATCCCTTGTTCACTCCGCATGCATCTATTAATATAAAGAGTATTTTCCGCCGTTGTTCGTCCGACTGATGGACGTCTTCGGTCATTAGAACTGAGCAGGATGCTATACTCATGATAGATGGTTTAAGATTGGAAAGCGCCAACAGCTGGAAGCTCTGGATGCGCAGCTCAGCTGTCCGATGTCGAGCGAGGAGACTTCTGTGCTCGGTATCATAGGGCCAGGTGCTTTAGGTCATATGCTCGGTTTTTTTCTCAAAAAATCTCAGGCGGAACTCGCATTTCAGATGCTTGCCCACGAGGGACCGCGAGTTATCACCGCAAAAATACTTTGGCAAGGCCAAGAGTTCGATCTCAAGATCGATCAAACTCAGGGTCTCTGCGACACCTTCATTGTTCTCGTCAAGAGCTATCATTTAACCGAGGCGATGCAGCAGCATTTGCCTCGGCTGCATCTTGGAGGGACCGTCATTCTGCTCGGAAACGGCTATCTCGAGCCGCTGCTCGCTCCTTATCGCTCCGCGAGGCCTGACATCACCTGGAGAAAAGGCCTGGTAACATGGGGCGTCAAGCGGGATGAGAACGACCGCTATAGCTTGAGTCCGAGCGGCACAATCGTTTGGGGAGGTCCGGGTGCTCCCAGCTCCACAGAGGGGCTCGTTCTCGCGGCTCTCAGAGATTATGGAGGGCAGTGGGCGGTCGACGCCTGCGATCGCCGCAAAGCCAAATGGTTTTGCAATACGGTTCTCAACACCCTCTGCGGAGCGTATCGACTGCCCAGCAACGGCGCGGCCTGGCAGCTTTTTCGTCAAGATCTCGAAGCGCTTTCGACCGAAGTCTATCGTCTCGGCCGGGAAATCTGGCCGGAATGGACCGCTTCTAAAGAAAATCTCGGGGAAACTCTGAGAAGGCTGATTGAAATGACAGCTGACAACGAAAACTCGATGGCGCGCGATCTGCGATTGGGGAGGCAGACGGAAGCAGACGTCCTATCGGGATGCTTATCGCTCTCGGCTGTCCCGTCTCGCTATAGTCTCCTCTCCTCGTTTCATGAACGCGTCTCTCAGACACCCACACTTTAAATCTAGGCACGCAGAGGGATGGGAATCTATGGATGTCATATCGAGCAAAATTTCGACCCTAGGGCGGCGTTTGCCACCTGATTTCTTTAAACTCAGTGCCGAAGAGCTCGCCCCGCAACTTCTCGGCAAAGTGCTGGTGCGGGTTTGGGAAAACTACTGTCTCGGCGGCATGATCTGCGAGACGGAAGCTTACACCGAGGATGATCCAGCGAGTCATACTTTTCGCGGTATGACTCCACGCAATCGATCGATGTTTGCCACGCCTGGAACTCTTTACGTCTATCAGTCCTATGGTATTCATTGGTGCTTGAACATCAAGAGTGGGGTGGAGGGTCGCGGAGAAGGGGTTCTCATTCGCGCTCTGCAGCCTCTCTATGGCATCGAAACGATGCGTAAACTGAGGCACATCCCTCAGGTGAGACCCGAACACGAGCTCTGCAATGGACCAGGGAAATTGACTCAAGCCCTGGCGATCGATAAGCGTTTCGATGGGCAGGGCATCAATAAGGATTTGGTGTTCTTGTTTGAACCAAGCGAAAGAACTCTCGACCATCTGGCTCTTACGAGAGGGCCGCGGATAGGAATCAGCGAGGGTTTGGATTTAATGTGGCGGTTTGCGCTGAAGAAACATCCTTGTCTCTCGCGGCCTTTCCCGCAGTCGCGGTAATCGTCAAGCCTTATGCGAGTGCTATTCGGAGCGGCAGCTTTCGGCCTCTTCGTCACCCTGCGGAGAGAGGGGCGATCCAAGTTGGGCCAGGGTGCATTGGATCCAAGTCCGGTAACGGGTTAAATCCATGAGGGTACCGCCTCCCGACTCACAGCTTAGATCAGTGCCGCGTCCTGGTCCTGTGGTGGATCCAGCGAGCAGCAGACACTGGCCTTGTTCACCTTTAATAAAAGTCGGCCCACCCGAGTCTCCAAAACAAGCGCCCTTGGCGTCACCTGTCTTTAGCTGGAGTTCGCGCAAGTCGGTACGGATCGAGGCGATTTCAAGTTCGACCTGCGTGAGATTGCGCCTAGTTTTGTCCGTGGTACTATACGAGCCGTAGCCGGCGACTAAAGCAGGAATGCCAGGGTAGAGATTTTCCGAAGTCGCAAGAGCGACCGGTCTCGCTCCCTCGCCGAGAGTTCCTTCAAAGGTCACCACAGCGACATCGTGCAGGGGATGAAGCGTCAGGCCATTGTCATCACCGGTGACGCCAGTAAACTCTGGGTGAATCTTGAATCCTTTCACCTTCACATCACTATCCACGGTTCCCGCCAAGCCAAAACCGAGGCGGAGTTCGTCAGCCGATTGAACATCTTTAAAGCAGTGAGCCGCCGTCACGATCTGCTGAGGACCAAGGAGGGTCGCCGAGCAAAATTTTTGATTGCGGATCCAAATCTTCACGGTTGCGCCGGCGACGAGATCATCCTCACTGACGGCTTTACCACCGACGATGTTGAGGGCAGAAGGACAACGAGCCGGAGCCGCCGTTGCAGCGGTGCCCTGTTGCAGGCGACTACCGCCTGAGCTGCCGCTGCTTTCACCCGCTTTTCCATCACCTTGATAGAGTTGACTTCCCTGAGCCTCACGGGCTGAGCCGGCTCGGCAGGAGAGTCCATTGACGAGAGATAGCCAAAGACAGCCAAGCGCAAGGCTGACTCTTACCGGCGTGAAAGATTTCATTGATGCCTCCAATTCTCTAACTCTCAAGCCGTCTATCGGCACCTGCAGCGCGGACATACAATAAATCTGCTAAAAGGCTGAACTAAAAGGCCGATTGGTTCATCATTTAAAGCGCTGCGAAGGTAGCGTGAGCCTTATCAGAGGCGCATTTCTTAACTCACCAAAATGTCACATGTAGTCTAAAACCTGCATGGTCTCAAAAATCGGTCGCATCGTCCTACACACATCGGGCGTCCGGCCTGTTTATGGGGCGCATATAAGCATCATTGAAATGGGTTTGAGGTATTGAAATCCTTTGATGAGAGTCAATTTTCGCAATAAAAGAAGTAAAAAGTGCTTATTTTTGTGCATTTAGAACCGACTCATGTCGCGTCTTGGATCGCTGTCGACGAGACCTGGCACAGAAAGTGTATTGGGCAATCTGTATGTTTCTCAAACGTTCACTCAAGGAGCGCCGAATGAACTGGGATCAACTAGAAGGTCAGTGGAAGAATCTTAAAGGAGATATTCGGACTAAATGGGCCAAGCTCACCGACGATGACTTTGAGCTGATTGCTGGCAAGAAAGACAAACTCGTCGGCAAATTGCAAGAGCGCTATGGTTGGGAAAAAGAGAATGCAGAAAAAGAACTCGACCACTACATCAAAGGCTTGAATTCTGACCTGAAAAACTGAGGTCGCCTGCCGCCTTTGAACAAACGCCCGGCTCGCGTGAGCAGGGCGTTTGCCGCTTCATCGATTTTACTTGTCACGAGGGGCTGCTGCTTCAATCAGAGTGCGCCTTACGATTTTTGAGCGCTCGCGATGGCCGAGCATTTCCCTGAGGTCTTCATATAGACTCTTATCATTGATGAGTGCCCCCAAGGTGCCTTGACCTAGATCAATTTTCTGCGCGATCGAATCCGCGTGGGCAGCAGCGCTCTCCATACTGCCGAGAGTCTTGATTAGCGATGCTTTTGCGGCTGGTTCATTCAGTTCGGCGATGAGCGAATCATCGGAGCTCAGTTTCTTGAGGAGTTGCCGGAGCGATTGCGCTGAGGCTGCAAAATCGCGGCCCATCGCATTCATCGCTGTGCTTTCAGGGAGACTGTCAGCAAAGGTATCGAGTTTGGCGCTCACGCTATTGACTCGATCGAGAATCTGATTCGATTTCTCCATCGCCTGCGAGAGACCATTGTTTTCCCGCGTAGCGATCAGTTCGTCGGGAGCGAGTGGGTCGGTCGAGGAGCCGGCGAAGAGGGTGATGTACTTATCACCGAGCAATCCTTGGGTATCCATGCTTACGCTGGCATCGCTGCGAATCAATTCATAGTAGGGGGAATCAATACGGAGCTTGGCTATATTAACGATGTGATCGCCCTTGGCTTCAATCTGAATGCCGACGACCCGCCCGATTTCGACGCCACCCATGCGAACCGGAGCCCCCGCGACGAGGCCTGCCGTCGTAGCAAAGCTTGCCCGGTAGGTTTGAGTGCTCTTGAAAAAATTGAAACTATCGCCGGCGAGCAAGATGCAGAGGCTGGCGAGGGCCACAAGTCCGATGAGAAAAGCTCCGAGATAGATGCGGGTTTTGATGTGCGCAACTTTCATGCGATGTCTCCTTGCATATAGGCAGCGAGCCGCGGGTCTGCTGCCGCTTCCAGTTCGTTTCGCGTTTGAATGACCGCTATTTTTTTGTCTTGAAGAAAAGCAAATCGATCCCCTACCATACGGGCACAGGGAACATCGTGAGTCACGAGAATACCGGTTCGCCCCTGGGCCTTTAAATCGAGCATCAGTGCCGCCATCATCTTGGTGTTAGCCGGGTCGAGACCAGCCGTTGGTTCGTCGTAAAGGATCACGGTCGGATCGAGCATCAGCGTGCGCGCGAGACCCGCTCGCTTTTGCATGCCGCCGCTGAGTTGAGCTGGGTAGAGAGAGCGGATGCCGGGTAGACCCACGCGCTCGAGCATCTCATCAGAGGCCTTGCGCCGTTCATCGGCCGACAAGCGAGTGAATTCGCGCAGAGGGTACTCGAGATTCTCGCCGACGCTGAGACTGTCGAATAGGGCCCCATTTTGAAAAGAGTAGCCGATGCGCCGCCTCACTTCGCGCCAGCTGCGCTCGCTTTGGAACTCCACACTTTCTCCTTCGAATTCAATAGAGCCGCCCGCCGCGCGGTCGAGTCCGATCAGAGCGCGCAGCAAAGTGCTTTTGCCTGTTCCGCTGCCGCCGAACAACACGAGGAGCTCCCCGCTTTGCACATCGAGGTCGAGTTCATGGTGAATGACATGGGAACCGAAACGGGTTTCTAGCCCTCGGACCGATAGGATAATGGACGCGGGTTCTTGCTTCACTGGAATATCCACAGGGTTTTGGTGATCAGTAGATCGCCGACGAGAACGAAGATATTAGCCGCGACAATCGCCGCCGTCGTTGCGAGACCTATGCCGGCGGTACCCGCGCTGGTTCTGAGGCCATGGAAACAGGCGATCAAACCGATCGTGCCCCCAAAGAAAGCTGTCTTGAAAAAGCTGACGACCAAGTCGTGCGCATGGATTGATTCAAAGGTCTTTTGAAGGTAGAGCGCCGGTGCGATCGACAGACTGCTCGATGACGCGAGGAGTCCCCCGGTGATACCGGCGACATCGGCAATAAAAGTTAGAAGAGGCAAGCCGAGCGCTAACGCGATGACGATGGGAGCGATGAGCTTGTCGCTCGCCTGTCCACCCAAGGCCTGCAGGGCGTCGATCTGCTGGGTGATTTTCATCGAACCGATTTCGGCGGCAACGCCGCCTCCTGACCGCGCAGCAACCATCAGACAGGCGAAGATTGGACCCAGGGCGCGCACGATGGCGAAGGCGACGATGTTAGGAACGTAGAGTTTGCCGCCGAAGCGAGACATTCCTTCGCCGAATTGCAAAGCGAGAGCCGCACCCGTGGCAAAGGACGTGACGGCAACCAGCACTGTGGAGCGAACGACGAGCGCTTGAAAACGTTCCATGATCACCCCTGGCGCGAGCAGAGCCGACGGCAAAGCGATGAATACATCCCAGGTTAAAGCCAAAAAATCAAAGGTCACGAGTCCCGCTGTCGCCCAAGGTGCTCCTAAACGGATGAGGAATGAATGGAATAAATGTGAAGGTCGAAACATGCCTGAGAAGTCTCCTCGCAGCGCACCCTCTGCCTCTGATCGCTGTGGCAGAAGATTCTTTTGCTATTTCGTTTCTCGAAAACTCTGGAGCAGCTGATCAAAGCTTGCACGGTCATCGCCGCTCATGTTCGGGCCCGCCAGGACGAAATCATAGATGCACCGTTTGCTGCGAAGGACGGCCGCTCGCATCGTCATGGGCTGGCCATCGATGTTGCCCTTCGTCTCACTGAGGATCACGGCGTGCCCTTCTATCGTCCGGTAGGCGGGAGGCGAAGTCGTCTCGACGTTGCTCAATTGCGTTTGCATGTCGTTCAAAAGGTCTTCGAGAGAGCGCAGACGTTCATCGCCGCAGGCTGAGCTGATACTAAAAACAGAATGATTCTGTCGGTGGCGATAGGCCTGATCCGCTCCGGCTGGGTCGATTTTTTCCCAATTCGCATCGAGGTGGCCGAGTCGGTAACGATCGCTCTGAGGATCTTGGGAACCAAAAAAAGCGGAGAGGCAAGCCGTTTGAATGAAGGCAGAAAAATAAATCAAAAGGCGTTTCATGCACAACCTGGTGTGAGCAACGTGGGAGGAATCATTCCCGCCCAGTAAGAGATTTAGCTTGCTCGTTTTTTGCCTAAAAGGAAACGCAATTGCCTACCAAATAGGCGTGACTGGGCAATACTTCCTACATTAGATTGATTGAGAGGAACGGCTGAGCAAGAGTGGCGGATAAAAGGCGGGAAAGGAGCCGCGGATCAAAAGAAAAAGGTCTGAGTTTAGAACTCAGACCCAACGTAGCTTAAAAAATAAGTCTGAGCCTTAGATGCGGCTACAAACAGTTTCGGTAATCAATTGAGTGACGACGTACGGATCACAGTTGGCAGCAGGGCGACGATCTTCGATGTACCCACGGCCTTCTTGGGCGACTTGCCATGGAATCCGGACCGAGGCGCCGCGATCAGAAACACCGTATTTGTATTCGCGGAAAGAACAGGTTTCATGCTGACCTGTGAGGCGTTCTTCGATGCCGGCACCGTAGTTGGATATGTGCAGTTCATGACGCTCACCAAGAACTTGAGCGGCTTGAACACACTTTTGATAGGACTGACGCATGGCAGCTGTCGAGAAGTTAGTGTGGCAACCTGCGCCGTTCCAATC
>CANJJY010000028.1 GCA_947474445.1 Oligoflexaceae bacterium | reverse complement strand
CATTCAAGAGACGAGCGGTTTAGCCACTGATGACGGGGTGCGAAATGCAACGGTAGAAGGCACGGGCGTCTATAAAGATGTTGTTTTTAAAGCTGTCGTCACCTTTGCCCGTAACTGTAAGAGCTATGCCGACGGAGGCAACTCTGTGGCTGTGCGCGAAGCGCCAGCAGGTTCCTATTTTATACAACCTTTCGTCTTTCTCGGCAAAGTTGATGGTGAGACGAAGGAAGTGAGCCCCCTGTCGACCGCTTCGATCTCCATTGTCAGCGGAGACACAGTCCTGGAATTAAAAAAGCTCAGTGATTTTGATTTAGGCGTATTTCGTGAATTCGGCGGATTATCAAAGGATCAGCACGTCAGCTACACGCGAAGCTTCTACAGTGGATATTTTGGGGCTGCCGGCGAGATGTATACCACAGACACCTTCCGCTTTGGCGGTGACTGTGCGGCAGCGCCGGTCTTTGCTTTACCCAAAGACGTAGGACTAGCGACGATCGAACTGAAGATCAACGACCCAACTCTCGAGCCGGCTCTCGATGCACGCTATCCCATCCGTCCTACAGCCTCTGCGGCATTTACGATGTATGAGAAGGAAGGCAAGAAACTCGATAATTGGGATCCTTGTAGCTATGACGCATTTACGGCCATTCCCTACAATTACAATGACGCAAGCCTCCCCTGTCGGCAGCTGTCGGTTCTCGATGCGCCTTTTATCACACTCGATTACAAGTTACCAAGCGGCTATGAGATGGAAGGATATAGTAAAGCGAGCGATCCGACGCGCGTCCTGTACTATGGTTACTCTCTGTCGAAGTCTTATAAAAAAGCTGTGATTGATCAGCAGGATAAACTTCGTGCTGGACAGACGTCGATCGCCTTGGACGCTTGCTTAAATAACGGCGGTATCCACGCTGTGCCGCTCGACAGTGAAAAGAAAACATACCTTCCACTTGGAGAGTTTAATGCTCGCAGTGGGGATCTGATCCAGCTGGCCCGAAAAACAGGTTCTTACACAGCTTTGACGGATTTTTATCAGGGCAATGTGAGCAAGAATGGAACGGTCGATTATGCTAGCTGCATTCCGAACAGTGCGGCGCATACCAGCTGTGATGACTTCAAGATTATCCAAGTCAATATCAGCAATTGCACGATTAAAGCCGACTCAGGGATTTCCGCCAGCTCGATCGGTGATAATTTTATCTATCCCGAGTACTTTGAAATGTCGGGCGAAATCGTCGATTGATAGGCTCCTCTTCCTATCAAGCCCTAGGCGATCGGCCTGGGGCTTTTTTGCGTCGTCGGCGCAGGGCTTTTTGCTTTCATAAAGAATGAATTGCAAATACTGTGTCGTATACATAAGTTTATGTCAATTCGTTGCGTCCATGGTCAAGTCGCGGTATTCGATGGGAAGAGCTCTTTCTTGGAATGAGCTTTGCACTGATTTCGTGGTTTTTGTGAACTCTAGGTGATGAGCGAGATTATCATGACGGTCAATTCAGAATCAAAGAGTCGTTTATTCGAACAGGAACACGAGATAAAAACGCGAACACAGTATAAAGCGGATGATCGATGGGCGCTGTGGAGCGCTATGCGCGAAACAGATTTGGAAGCCTTAAGGACATCGTCTGTGCTGCTCGTCGAGGCCGAAGCTGGTGAAGCTCAGGTCGTCGCTGGAATTCTGAAAGAAGAGGGGGCACGAGTTTTAAGCTGCACGGCCACTACTGTGTCTTGGGATCAGCTCAAAGGGATCCGCTTTGATTTAGTTATCTGGTCACTCCCTAAGATCGACGCAATAGCCTTGGAGGCCGTGACCTCTTTTCGGGAAAAGTTCTCATTTCAAGAGGTGGGTCTTCTCCCTCTCATCGCTTTGACTCCACCTCCCGAGTCATCCGATTTGCGGCGCATTTTTGAACATGGTTTTCAGGCCTTTCTACCGAGGCCTATCGACCGACCTTATCTCTTAGAGGTCGTCAGTGGTTTAGTCTCGCTGCATCGATCGTGGATTGAGGAAAAGCCCATCATGGCTGAAATGGACTTACCCTGATGGCATTTGATATCAGAAAGTTCCCTCTCAAAAAATCCGTATTGTTTCGTTTGCTTCGTTACTGGCCCCCTTATTTAGGCGCCGGCGTGCGCCTCACCCATGTGGCGGCCGATCTTCGTTCGATTGACGTTGAAATGCGCGCCCATGCCTGGAATAAGAATTATGTGGGAGTCCATTTTGGAGGATCGCTTTACGCGATGACCGATCCTTTTTATATGCTGATGCTGCTCGAGAATCTCGGACCTGATTATATCGTCTGGGATAAATCGGCTCAAATCCGTTTCAAGCGACCCGGCAAAGGTCGGGTGAAGGCATCTTTCAAGCTTAGCCCAGAACGGATTCAAGCGATTCGCGACGAAGCCGATGCGGAAGAGAAAGCAGAACCGAGCTTCCAGATCAAAATTTTTAACGATGCAGGTGATGTCATTGCCGAAGTCGATAAGGTGGTTTCGGTGCGGCGCAAAGACAAACCCCGTCCGACCCGCGCTTCCTCGCCGACACAAAGCGAGTAGCCGAAGGCCGAAAAGTCCGAGCACCGACGACGGCGGAAGGCGACATAATATTTTATCGGTTAGACGGGTTGAGAATTAAGCGGTATATCTAATCAAGACTCCCTGTCTTCCTTCCATCGTGAGCAGATTATGAAACGCAGAAATGACCTATATATAACTGAATATATGCTTCAGGCTTCCATGCAGAATCGACTTAAGCGAAAGCCGACACTTTGGAAGTATGGAATCGTGGCGGGTATAGCCGTCCTTCTGGTCGGTATTGCCCTCTATCTGGTGTGGGCGAACACCTGACATATGTTGAGAATATACAAAATAAAAGAGCCGGGCTCATGAGCGCGGCTCTTTTTAAAACGGATGATCGTCTGAATTCGACTCTTAGTTACCCTTCTTCCAGACCGAGCCAGCGGTGATTTCGCAAATCATCGTGTAATCTGGTTTGGCCTTGCCGCACGTCTTAGAATTACAGGTAAACGTGCTTCCATAATAAAATTGACCACAGTAGGGATTGCCACTGGCTCCGATGCCGCTTGGTGTGCTTCCCGTCGACGTCGATATTGCCTGAGCGCCATTGTCAGGAAACTGACAGATGCTGGCGTCCGAGTATCCTGGATCTGTTTTTGAACATTTATAAGCGAACTTAGGATCACATGTGAAAGTGTCTCCGTAGGTGGGTCCGACGCAGTAGGGAAATCCACTGGGTCCTTTGCCACCTGACGTTGTCGATGTGGCGATCGCCGTCGTCGAAGACGGTTTGCTATTTGCCATTTGCTTGTCAGTCAGAGCCTTGAGTGCAGCTTCGGCCTTAGCCTTAGCCGCTTCGAGATCTTTAATCTGCTTTTGCAGATCGGCTTTCTCTTCAGCCGTTAGCTTGTCGTTACTGTCTAATTTATCCTGAAGAGCTTTGATCTCTTTCTGCTTGCTCGCGATCTCTTTGTCGAGATCTGAAGCCGAGGTTGGATCGAGTGAACCTGATTCGCTAAAATCACCGCTCTCATCGGGATTTTCAAGGCCCGCGCCGTCGCCTGGATTTTTGTCATCCTTGGACTTGGTCTTTGAAGTATCGATCGTCGTAGCATCAGCAGATTGCCGTGGCTTGCACGCTACACTTATATTGGCCGTTACGAAACACACAGCTAAGAGCATGGAAAATTTCATCTACCTGTCCTCATCAGTTCAGTTATCTCGCTCTGCCATCAGAGATGCAGGGATTAAGCCAATTTCAATCGTTTATCTTTCAATCGTCATTTTTTAATTAATTTATCGGCTTGCCCGCCATTCGAAAGACGGAGGCGAAAGCTTTCGTGAGGTGTTCTCTGTCTAAAGGCTGGAAGGTGTAAAAATAAAATATTACGCGCAGGCAAATTGAATAAAAAAAAGCCCGCTGGAAAGCGGGCTCAAGCCATTGAAAGGTCGAGTGAGCTCAATTCATAGCAGGTTCAGAAGCGGGACCAATCTCGCAGATATTCTGATACTGGGGATCAGATTTTCCGCACTGTTTACCCTTGCAGTCAAAGATAGCTCCATAGAACGTAGTCCCACAGAGTGGATATCCGCTGCTATCGAGAGGCTTAGCATTAGCGTCAAGTAAGCAGACTTTGAGGTACTCAGGATCGGATTTGGCACATTTTTTCCCGTCGCACATGTAGATGCGGCCGTAATATCCCGCTCCGCAGGATGGCGGTGCGCTGCTGGTCACTGCTGGGGGCGTACTCGCGGTCGATGGAGCAGCCGTCGGCGGCGTCACAGCTGCGGTGGTGACGGGCGGCGGAGCCGCTTCGGTGTCAGCCGGATCGGGCTCATTCACGGGCTCAGCAGGTGGCTGCTCCTCACCGGGAGCCTCCGGCGTGATATCACCCTCTTTGCCTGGATCTTTGCTTTCATTTGAGGCTTTAGTCGTGATCGTAGGGACATCTTCCTCTTCGGTTTGCCGGGCTTTGCAGGAAGCTTGTAAACTCAAAAAAGTAACAAGAATGACCCAGACTAAGTGGCTTCTCATGGGAAGTCCTTTCCATTGGGATAATATGCGCTCACTCCGAATTGAAAGCAGGAATTGGGCCAACTCTTACGCAATTCTTTCCCTCGCAGAATTGTCAGCTGATTTCAAACGGTAAGAATGTGGGTCTTGAAGGAAAGAACGATCTAGCCAGAAGCGGCCGCATGACGAAAATCTTACCGCTGAGTGGAAGAGTCGCTGAGAAACTGTCTTAAGGCCCTAACCCCATTCAGGATTAAGAACATTGCCAGAATGTTGGGCAGAACTGCCTGGGACCTGGCCGCTCTGTTCAGGAAGCTTTGCTGAAAAGACTGAGGTCTCCGACGAGAGGAATCGCTTGGCCGCCATTGGCAACGCGCTGAAGATTCTCAAAGTGCTGGACAATAAGATCCAGCTGCTGCGAAATGCGATCAAAATTCTGAGAATCCACGAGGAACACTTCTTCGATCTGCGATCGGAGTTGGTCCAGGTCGCCGCGAGCCGTGGGATATTTTTGCTGAAGATTATCTAAAAGTGGCATCAGCGTCATCAATTTGCTGACGACACGATCGCCCGTGCGGTTGACCTCTTTACGCGTAACGCTGAGCTGTTGGCTGACGTCAGAACGTTGGAGCAGGCTTGTAACGAGGCTATAGCCCTGCGATATTTCTTCATTGATACGAGTGTTTAGATTACGCAGACGAGACGACAAGAGGAGAGATGCGCCCTGGTGAAACGCTGCAGCGCAGGCTGGCAAGTGAGTGAGCAATTGCCGAAATCCGGCGGCTGGACCGAACAGTAGTTTAACTTCAGGCGATTGAACGATAACGTTGGCCGAGGCGGCTTCAGTCTGCTCAATTAAAGACATCTCGCCAAAACTCTGACCGCGCCCGAGAGTGGCCAGCTTCTGCTTGCCATCCGGCGAGGTCACCACAACTTCGCCATCAACAATAACAAAGATGCCAGGCACTTCTTTGCCAAAAGTGAGGATCTTATCGCCTTCAAAGCGGGTGTGACTCAAAAAAATCTTTGATAGGTTCAAGCGCGACTCGGCGTCGAGAAACCGAAAGATGGGTATTTCTTTGAATTCTATCAAAGTCGGCATGTTGTTCCTTGAAAAAAGACTTCCCCTGTCACCGATCTATCCGCTTCGAGTCCACGGCATGCTCTGACACGGGAGCGCAAAAGGCTTATCGGCTAAAAATTGCTGGTATTGAGGCCTTTTTAGGGGCGTGTTATGGTGTTTTTTTTCGCATCAACTGTGTCAGATAGCTCAAGGAATTGGTTTCATGACCGCATCTCAAGCAGCCTCGGCTTCGCCCCCTAGTATCCTTGCTTATTTCAAAGATTTCAAAGTCTTAAAAGAGACCCCTCGGGAGTATTGGGGGATCCAGCTGATCAACTTTATCGATTCGGCGGCTTACTTTTCGCTACTGACCATCGTTACCATTTTCCTGTCGGAGGAAGTTCACCTCAACGATACCGACGCAGGCTATGTCGTCACCCTCCTCACCTCTCTGATTACCATCTTTTTGCTCTTTTCGGGTTTTTTGACCGATTCTCTGGGAATCATTCGATCTCTTTGGCTATCGCTCGGTTCGCGTCTCGTGTTGACCGGCGCGGTGGTACTGTTAGCCAAGGCAGGAGATTTTCAGGGGCGGACTTTCCTGATCAGTGCCGCCCTCGTTTTGATGGCGCCCGCTCTCGCTATGGTTCAGACCGCCTTTCAATCAGCGATTAAGAGATATACCAACGTGAGATCGCGCAGTGCCGGCTTCAATCTCTGGTATCTGTTCATGAACGTCGGCGCAGCTGGATCGGGAATCATGATCGATGTGATGCGTTTGCACTTTGGTCTGTCGACCGTTTGGGTGATCGGATCAGGTTTGGCGACCTCGCTTCTGTGTATGGTGGCGCTTCTCTTCCTCGTGAAGCGCGAAGAACAATACGGCGAGGATAATCAATTTTCCTCCTACAGCTCATTGCCTCAAGCCACAGCCGATCAAGGGAGTTCTTTCTGGAGCAGGCCCTATTTAATTCTGAAAGCCATGGTGAGCGAAAAGGCTTTTTGGAAGTTTGTGGCTCTGATCACTCTCTTGCTCGGCGTTCGCGCTGTTTTCACTTACATTTACCTTCTCATGCCAAAATACTGGCTACGCATCCTAGGACCTGATGCAGCCATCGGAACTTTGAACGCTATCAATCCGGTCCTCATCATTATAGGGCTGATCCTCTTCATTCCTTTGACTAACAAATTTAATATATTCAAGATGCTCGTCTATGGGGCCATGGTTTCTGCTTTGAGCCTCTTTGCCTTGGCTTTGCCCTGGCAACAAGCAGCTGCTGTGCTATCGTCGGTCAGCTCCTACCTTCCAGCCAGCTGGCTCACAGATCCCTTCGTTGCAGCCTATTATGCGCTGTCCGTCCTCAGTATGATTCTCCTCTCCATCGGCGAGGTCATATGGTCACCTAAGCTGCAAGAATATACGGCGGCTATCGCCCCTGAGGGACAGGAAGGCTCCTATTTGGGCCTATCGATGCTTCCTTGGTTCTTGGCTAAAACTGTCGTCAGTGTGCTCTCGGGGCATATGCTGACCCGCTGGGTTCCAGAAGGAATAGGGACCCGCTTGAGGCAGGGTGAAGTCAGTTTTTGGGACAGTCCAGAAGCGATGTGGCTCATTTTGGGCATCGTCGCTCTCCTCGGACCTATCATTGCTCTTATCTTTAAAAATTGGTTCACTAAAGGCGCGCGTTGGCAACGCTGAGCGGTTTCTCTTAAGGCAGCGGCCGCTCTCTGGCCCTGCAAATCTTTGCTTGTACTCCCTCCCAAAATGCCAGATAAAGATTTCAGTCATTTCGCTTTTTTTAGGCCATAAGCTCCGTAGCGCGGCGCGCCGATAGAAGGCAGACTTGACGAGGAAATCTGAAGACAGATGACTTATTAGCGGAGAGGGGGCTGACTATGCTCAATGAGTTTCGCAAAGAAGTCCGTAGCTGGCTCGAGGAGAATTGTCCTCCTACCATGCGGACACCGATGTCAGAGAAGGAAATTGTGTGGGGAGGGCGGAACGCGAAATTTCCCCATCCCGATGCCAAGGTCTGGATGGACCGTATGGCTGCCAAGGGTTGGACGGTGCCTGAGTGGCCCCGCGTTTATGGGGGGGGCGGACTGAACCCACAGGAAACCCAAGTTCTGCGCGAAGAGATGCAAGACCTAGGGTGCCGCTTACCGCTCAACAGTTTTGGTATACACATGCTGGCCCCCGTCCTTATGAAATATGGCACGGAAGAGCAGAAACTTGAGCATCTTCCCAAAATCGCACGGGGAGAGATCCGTTGGTGTCAGGGCTACAGTGAGCCAGAGTCTGGTTCAGACTTGGCAAGCTTACAGATGCGCGCTGAGCAAACAGCCGATGGATTCTTGCTCAATGGATCAAAGGTATGGACCTCTTACGCGGAAGAGTCAGATTGGATCTTCTGTTTGGTCAGAACTGATACGACGGTTCCCAAGCAACAAGGGATCAGCTTTGTTCTCGTCGATATGAATCAGCCTGGTGTTAAAGCCGAGCCGATTCTCTTGATCAGTGGCAATTCTCCCTTTTGTGAGGTTTTCTTCACCAACGTCAAAACCCCTAAGAATAATTTGGTAGGGCGTTTGAATGGTGGATGGGAAATCGCGAAAGCTCTGTTGACTCACGAACGCCAGTGGATCAGCGGCATGGGCTTGACCGAAGAAGAACCCATAGAGAACTACATCAAGAGCAAGATGGGGGCCGATGCCGAAGGTCGCCTTCTCGATCTCGCCTTCCGCGATAAACTCACGCATTTTCACCTCGATTCGGCTGCGTTTGAGCTGACTCTCGAACGTGAGACAGCTTTGCAAAAGGCTGGTCATTCGCCCGGCGCCGCTTCGTCAATCTTCAAGCTATACGGCACTGAACTCAATAAGCGGCGCTATGACCTCATTGTGGAAGCGGCAGGATTCGATGCACTTTCATGGGAAGGCGAAGTTTCCGCTGTCGATCACGTGAAGACACGGACTTGGCTGCGTACGAAGGGCAATTCGATCGAAGGCGGAACCAGCGAAATTCAGCTAAACGTGATAGCCAAGCGGGTCTTGGGATTGCCATAAGGGGATGTGGGCATGACGAACTGGCAAATTAGTGATGAGGAAAAACTCCTCAAGCAATCAGCAGAAGAATTCTTTCGCGAGAAACTGCCGGTCAGCAGTCTGCGCTACATGCGCGATCGCAATGACCAGGTGGGCTATTCCCCAGAAATCTGGAAGGAAATGGCTGAACTCGGTTGGACGGGAATATTGATTCCTGAAGAATACGATGGCCTCAATTTTGGATTGCGTGGACTCGGTGTCGTGCTGGAAGCAGCGGGTCGCACCCTTTCGCCTTCGCCGCTGTTTTCGACCGTCCTTCTCGGCGGAACGATCCTGCAAGCCGAAGGCAGCGAATCACAAAAGAAAAAGTATTTGCCCGCGATCGCCGGCGGCAAGCTGCTGCTGGCCGTCGGAACCGAAGAAGGTTTGCATCATGGATCGCAGAAGATTGAGGCGTCGGCTCGCCGCGAGGGCGAAGGCTATCGACTCAGCGGTCAAAAGAAACTAGTTCTCGATGCGCAATCAGCGGATAAACTGGTGGTACTGGCTCGCACCGGTGAGGGAGAGCGATCGGCGCTTTCCTGGTTCATAGTCGATCGCCAAGCTCCGGGCGTGACCACGAAGACCTTTCGCTTGATCGATGGACGGCTTGGATGCCATCTTGAACTTCACAACGTATCAGTTCCCGCTGAAAATCTTTTGGGCTTTGAAGGCAAGGCAGCTGCCTCCTATCAGTTGCTTCAAGACGCAGGCGCGGCTGGTTTGGCCGCGGAGATGCTCGGTTCCGCCACCGCGGCTTTTGAAATGACTCTCGCTTATCTGAAAGAGCGTAAGCAATTCGGAGTTGCGATCGGCAGTTTTCAAGCCCTTCAGCACCGGGCTGCGCACATGTACTGCGAACTCGAAGTGAGTCGAGCCGCTGTTCAAAAAGCACTGAGTGCATACGATAGTTCAGATCCCAAGCGTTCGCTTTATGCAAGCCTGGCTAAGGCTAAAGTGGGTCAGGTGTTTGAGCACGTTGCCCGCGAATGTTTGCAGCTTTTTGCGGGAATCGGTATGACGGATGAACACGTCATCGGCTTCTATTTGAAGCGGAGCCGCATTGCGACGGAACTCTTTGGAAACAATGCCTTCCATCGCGATCGCTACGCCAGTCTTGTCGGTTATTGAATGAAAAGGGGCTTCGGCCCCTTTTTGGTTCTCACTCATAATCGAGCGCAACTTCCTTCAATTATTGTTAGATCTGCCCATAAAGTCGGTCCAGTCCGACCCCTCTTCTGCTTGTGTCCCTGTTGACACTCGTGTAACAACTTATCCAGATTCAGTATAAGGAGCTCCTATGCGGACGCCGCGCGTTTACCTTTTTGCTTTGATCAGCAGTCTACTCTTCTGCCTGTCTTTGGCCCCAATCACTTCAGCCCGGCCGCAACAAGAGTTTGTTCGGGTCGAAGACGGCCGCTTCAAATTAGGCGAGAAAGATTTCTTTTTTGTCGGGAGCAACTTCTACCGGCTTGCTCTCGAGGGGCGTTTTTCAGGTCAAGATTACAATGTCATCGATGACAAGGGGCGCGTCACCTATCCTCTCGTCGATGATGTCTTTGCTGGTTATGCCGATGCTGGAATCAAAGTTGTCCGTTTGTGGGGCTTTTTCTGTCAAAATACAAATGCGAGCGGTTCGGCCGGATCTTTTCTCCTGACCAAACAAGGACTCGCCCAGAATCCAGTCGAGCTGGATGATGCCGCGTTCCGAAGAATGGATTATGTCCTCGATGCGGCGGGTCGATATGGAGTGAAAATTATTCTTCCGCTCGTCAACTTCGAGCCTGAATACTGCGGCATGGAATGGTGGGTCGAAAATACGATAGGGGCCAAAGACAAGCATCTTTTCTACACCGATGAGAAAGTCTGGCAGAAATTCACTAGCTACGTACACGGCATCCTCAATCGCCGCAATGTCTACTCGGGTCTTTACTATAAGAATGATCCTAGTATCCTTTCCTTCGAACTGGCCAACGAACCCCACACCAAAGACTATTACGAATGCACAGTCAGCGGTGTAACGGAATCCGAATGTCGATCACGCGGCATGAAGAATTATAAAGTCGGTGAACTCGTCTATAACTGGTTAAAACGCATCAGCCTCTACGTAAAATCGGTTGATCCGCATCACCTTCTCAGTCATGGAGAAGAAGGCTATCTCGCAAGCGGTGATACAATGGATTCTTCATGTCTCGACCGTCATCAATGGATTTTCAATGGATCGAAAGGAACCGATTACGAGCGTAATGCTACGATCCCCAGCATCGATTTTCTTACGGCGCATGTCTACCCGGACAGTTGGAATATTCCGATCAACGAGCTCTGGTGGGTGAAGCGCTGCGTGATTGAGCATCGAGCAGACGTTGCAAAGCGCAATGGTAAACCGATCGTCTTAGAAGAGACTGGATTCAGCGAACGACCAGACTCATACGGTCAAAAAGAATATAAACTCGATAGACCTTACTATCTCTCGAAAATGTTTCGTATGAGCACAGAAGCTGGCTTTGCGGGGACGATGGTTTGGCAGGCAGCGCCCCTGCTGCGGACTGATCGCCCAGCTGAAGACGATGACTTCACTTTTCCCTTGCGCATCAAGAACAATGGTCGATTTGAAACAACGGGGGAAGGTCATGCCATGCGCCTGCAGATCGATTGCATGAACCAACTTGCTCCCTTGGGCTTGGCTGCCCAATGTATCAGTGTCTGTCCGAAGAACACGCGCGTCGATAGCGAGCGAATGGGCATCGACTTCGAAGGCAATCGTTGCTTTCTGCCCGATCCTGCGGCCGGAGTGCCGGCGACTCCGTTTCCGATCTGCGACAACGGAAGTGCCGATGCGAGCGGTTGGGGATGGACAACCCATCAGGCCTTGTGCCTGGCCCATCCGGAATCAGCCCTTCAATTTCCGCAGGCGGGTGGCTGCAGCTGCCGCGCACCGTGACTCAGTGAACGAGAAGGCGCTCGAGGATGGACGCGTGTAGAACACCGTTGGTCGCGAGAGCTTCTCCTTCGTCAAGGGAACCTCCTCCACTGAAATTCGTAAAGCGTCCGCCGGCCTCTTCGATCAGTATTTTCGCAGGGGCTATATCCCAAGGTTTGACACCCGCCTCGAGCCAGACATCAGCCCAGCCTTCAAGCACCATCATGAGACCAGCTGGATCACCGTAGCAGCGAGTTGAGCCGACCTTGCTCACGAGCTCGAGCAGGGCTTCCCGGTAGGGAGCCTTGAAGAGATTCTGCATTTCGCCCAGAGAAAGGGTAGCCTCTTTCAATTCGGCGGTCGCCGACACGCGGAGCCGCTCACCGTTGCGAAAAGTGCCGAGTCCTTTGCCAGCCCAATAAGTGATCTTGAGGCAGGGCAGACAGATAGCGCCTGCCACGATCTCGCCTTCGTGCTCCAAGGCCACCAGGGTACCCCAAAAAGAAGCGCCTCGAATAAACCCCCGCGTTCCATCGATGGGATCGATGATCCACCGATTGCTGGGATCGCCCGTCGTTACACCGCTTTCTTCAGCTAAAATACTGTGCTGGGGGAAGACAGCGTGAATCAGGGCAATCAAAGCTTTCTCAGCCTCGCGGTCGGCGATGGTTACAGGCGACGCATCGTCTTTTTGCTCTGGCTCAAGCTCGCTGCGGAAATAGCGTGAAGCAACGGCGGCGCCGCACTCGGCTGCTTGACGAGCTGTTTGCATGGCGAGCTCAATGAAGCGCTGGAAATCGGGCCGCATAAATGTCCTTTTTGACATATTTAAAGTTGATCTCACGCAGCAGTATAACAAGCCTCGAGGCGAATCCCGAGTTCACTTGAGAAAAGTTTTTTGTCGCAAGGCCACTGACCCTTGTGGTGCTTCGATTAAAACTTTTTATCGATTTATTCTCGCTGTTCCGCCCTAGACATGGTTACACTCTAGGTAAGTTTCCTCTGCATAGAGCTACTGACACTTTTGAGGTGTGCAGGTAGATGAAGGGGGCCGGACCTGGAAGCATTCAGATGTTCTGCCTATCCTGAATTTCAGGAGTTTCTCATGACTCGCGATTCTCAGCCCGGACCGATCGCTTACCACTCCGTAACGCCTTACTTAACCGTTTCGGACGCGACAGAGGCTCTGGCCTTCTATAAAGCAGCATTTGGTGCCGTTGAACTGTTTCGATTAGCGGAACCGACGGAAAAAGTCATGCATGCGGAGATGAGGGTCGGCAATTCGGTGCTCATGCTTGCCGATGAGTATCCTGATCTTGGGGTGAGGGGGCCCTTAGCCTACGGGGGATCGCCCGTCAGCCTGCTTCTGTACGTGGTCGATGCCGATGCCCAGGTCGAGCAAGCAATTGCAGCCGGCGCAAAACTGGTGCGTCCCGTCAAAGACCAATTCTATGGTGAACGCTCAGGAGCTGTTGCCGATCCTTTCGGCTATACATGGACGATAGCAACGCAAAAGCCTGAGCTGAGACCAGATGAGTCTTTCGACGCAGCAGACATTTCAACTTGAAGGCTGGTATCGCTGGTGTTCGAAGGCAACCCTTTCGAGCAGTCCTGCGCTGAAAGGAAAGATCGCGTCGATCGGTATCCGAACGCGCGATCTTTTAGAGAGCGGGAGAGACCGCGGTTCCTATTCGGAACGCTCGGCGCTGATTTTACGCTCTTTCTTAAACCTTAATTCCGAACTAGGTGGAGGTGGCGTTGATCCTTCCACAAACTTTTGCAAACCCACCGATTGGTAGGTGCTTCCCGTTTCAATGTACTGGTTGAGCAACTTGAGAGCGCTGGCTTCGAAGAAGCCGAGCAAGGGTTGATCGACCAAATAGAAGTGAGTCAGCGCTTCGCGGACGATTCCATCCCAGCGTTCGACGTTGGCATCAAAATCACAGGCACGTGCCATGCCGCGGCAGTTTCCTTTGTCACAGGACAGGGGAATATCTTCATCGAGATTGAAGAGCCCGTAATCGTCGGTGATCTCTTCACCGGGTTGAATATCCCGGATGGCAATCTCAAACCCATAGCCAGTCGTGATGGTATTGGGAAAGCAGCAGTGATTGACGAAACGACCGTGGTCCCAGCTGAGAACATAGTTGCCCTTGGCATCTATGTACGAGTATTTGCGGATGATCTCACTATAAGTCGGATTCATGGCCAAAGGCGCATCGCGACCAATCGTGATTTCTAGGGCATCGCGCACGTAAACGGCTGTCCCTTTGGGAATCAGCGTCGTGGCAAACACACCGTATCCGATCTCATTGCTAACCCATTTTAACTTAGTCTGGGGGTGTATCATGGAAGCTCTCCCTCGTTTAGCTATTGAGACCTGCATGGCTCATGCCAGCGACCTCCTCAAACGCTCTCTTTCATGCCACGTGGGCTTTTACGGCGCGCGATCTCTCTCATTTTTTCGCTCGGCTCGCCAGATGACTTTGATCATTCATGATGGCGTCAAGGTCAGGTAGATGGAACGTTACACAGTGAAACGAACCACCCTCCTTAATGAGATCATCGCTCTCCAAAAACACCGGTCGCAGTCCCTGCGCCCGGTAAATCTTTGCAACTTCTTCCTCGTAAGCTGCATAGAGCTGCTTATCTGGGTAAGAGCCTCGACTTGGATCGGGGTTCTGATAATGAGGAATGATGACTGTATCGTTTACTATCACAGAATTCGCATAAGTAAAGAAGATATCGTGGATGGGGACCGGCATGGGCAGCCGCACCACCTGAAAGCTTTTCGCCAAGCGAGTTGCAGTTTGGTCAAGAGCAACTTTTATTTTCTGGATCCGTTCCTGCTCCTCGCGATCGAGCGAGCCGATGGTTTGAAGGGTACGATCGGTGATCTGATTGACCAGAATCGTGCCTTTTTTGACGAATTTGAGCCACATGTCGACGTGCGGATGTGGGATTTGACTCACAATAATCGTTCGCTGGCAGCCCATCGAATCGCGCAGTATTCCTGCAATATGCCGTTCGAGGTGAGCGTCGCTCGCATCGAGTTGAGGAGCGTCGGGATCGGCCGCGAGTTCTTCGGATAGAAGACAATTTTCTCCGTCCGTCATAAAGTTGCCGCCGTCGAGAACGATAGGAAGATGCTCGACGCTAGAATTAATGGCTAGGGCAAATTGATGAATTGCGGCGTCATCGAAACTATTCCCATCTCGGTAGACAAAATCGACAAAACTCGGCGTCGGCGGCAGAGTTGGGTAAGCTTTGAGAATCGGCAGAGGGAAAAAGTCTCGCACCCAGAAACTCTCGTGCTCGAGCTGAATTTTCGTGACTTGGTCTAATTCTTCGGGACTGAAGGGCTTTTTTTCGTGTAAAAGATCTTCGACTTGGTCGTGTAAAGGTTGGGTGGTGAAGAGGTAGACGCGACCACGGCCTTTGATGATTTCCTTGACGAGGTCGATCCCCGCCGTTCGAAATAGAATTTGTTCACTGACGGCTAAACCAAAACTCGGTTCGAATTCTGCAATCGGACGCACGGAAACCTTCTGATCGATAAGAGCAGAATCCTGGGTCTTATTCACGGGAATTATTCGCTGGATCAGAAGAGCTGCAGCGGCAGACAGCAGAGCAGTCGCTAGCAAGGTGAGTTTGTTTTTCATCGGCTGTCGTCGAGGTCCATGAAGAAATCCGTTTATAAGAGCAACGCGAGACGCAAGGGTCCATCTTGCCCCATACTCTATGAAATAGATACAGCATTATGGGGCATATTCAAGGGCTGGTTTCTTGATTTTTCGTCCTGAGCACAATGCGGCGGGCTAGGCGATCGCGTCCTGAAAGATAGGGTTCATCAAGGATTTCTGTCTCACCCAAGCCAATTGCGACCAGTCTTTCAGGATCGAGTCCCAGCTCATCGATCAAAGTCTGGCGAATGGTCAGAGCGCGCTGATAGGACTCGATCTGATTGCTCTGACGATCACCATGATGGTCGGTGTGACCTTCGATCAGGAGAAGCGGCGCGTGCACGGAGGCGAAGATTTGAGCCTGCTCTTTCAAATAAGCTTTACCTTCAGGCGTCAGTTCGAAGGAGGATGGAAAAGCTTTTGGATCCACGAACAGCTGGTCGTAGGTAAGGGTGCGCGTCGGAATCACGCGAATGGTTTGGGCGAGAGTCTGCTCTTCGCGAAAGGCGCGATCACCGACCATGGCACCGGGAGCATCGGGGAAATGCACGCCGGACAGTTGCGAACCATCGGTCACGAGTCGAGCTAAGGCATAGACATCGCGGACTTCGATGACTTTTAGCTGAGCCACCGGAATCCAAATAGACTCGTCCTTGCTGGGGATAGGAGCTTGGCATTTAGAGCGCCGGACTTCCAATTTAGCCCCTTCGAGGAGACCTTGACGACTTCCACCGTCGAGTAGAGCGATGAAGCCTTTATCGCTGGGAGACAACTTTACGATGCGAAGGCCTGAGGCGAGATCGGATTCAATGGCCGGTGGACCCAAAGGTGGGGTTTCGGGCTGGCCCGCAAGCACCTGAATGGTGCTGAGTTTCCTATAGACAACCTCTCCGCGACTATGGTTTGTAAGGGTGGCGAGCCACAGAACCAAAGTCAAAATGATCCAGTTGTCCTTCATATACCGAGCAGCTTGCATAAGCGAGACCCTTGGCGAAGCTTCAATGTTTCCTCAAGGTATGGATTCGGCAAGCTCTGTCAAAACTTTAGATAGCTGGATATAATAAGTTAAAATAATTGAATAAAATTGAGCGAGGGGCAGCCGATGCCGGATTTTTTTGATCAGCTTTGGGAGCAGCTGCACAACCCTCGCAGTCAAATTCAACGTCACCGTTATCTCGAACAGCTCAAAACTCTGATCCCATTGAGCCCTTCCCCTCGCCTCCTTGCCCACGATGCGCGGTCGGTGCTTCAAACTGGGCATATTTTGCATGCTTGTCCGACAGAACTTCCGCGCGTAGACGGACCCGCTCCCGATCTATTCCTTTTCGACCTCAGCGATGGCCTGGCTGACCCCTCTTGGTTTCGACAGGCTAAGAACGCCGTTCCAATGCTTCCATTTTGGCGCTTAGACGTCATTGTCGATGAGCTGAAGGTAATCGAAACCCGGGCTATGGGGGCTGACGCCTACTGCTTGGATATGGGCGGCCTCGATGTGGCGAGCGCTCAGTATCTGGCGGAGGTCGGCCGCGATTACGATATACCGGCGGTTTTGGTTTGTTCTCGGGAAGAGGATCTAGCGCGAGCCTTTCAAATCAAAGACGTACAACACTACTGGCTGCGCGATATTCTCGTCGCGCCGCAGCTCCTTGAGCTCGCATGGCTCAGTGGCAAGCATGTGATTTTTGATGTTCACTCTCAGGACCAAACCGCGGCCTTTGCCGGCGATTGGCCGGCGAAAATATGTCTCGTCCATCGGGAAACCGGCACAGTCATCGAAAGGCTGCCACGCGAAGATATTTAATGGCAATGAAAGATATAAGGAGATCGTGCATGAGCGGTGGCCGTAACTTCTACAAAGATTCGGGCGTCGATGTCGAAAAGGGTGATGCTCTGGTCGACTGGTTGCAAAGCAGCGCGGCCGAGAAGCAAACTCTCGGCGAAGTCGTGTCTGGGATCGGGGGCTTTGCGGCTCTGTACCGGCCAAATTTTAAGGGCATGGAAGATCCCCTGCTCGTGTCTGGGACTGATGGTGTGGGTACCAAAGTCCTATTAGGTCTCGAGCAAGGACAGCTTGAAGGTCTCGGCATCGATCTCGTGGCGATGTGCGTCAATGACCTCTATACGGTTGGCGCGCGGCCCCTCTTTTTCCTCGATTATTATGCGACCGGGGTTTTGGATGAAGCACAATTTAAGGCTGTGCTATCAGGAATTCGTCGCGGTCTTGCTCAATGTGAGACCATTCTCCTCGGCGGAGAAACGGCGGAGCTACCTGGGCTTTACAAAAAAGGCCATTTTGATTTGGCTGGCTTTGTCTTAGGTGTCGTCGATGGGGCCAAGCGACTGCGACCTGAGCTAGTGAAAACCGGCGATGTGCTCATCGCTCTCGAAAGCAGTGGCTTTCACAGCAATGGCTATTCTCTGGTACGCAAATGGTTAGGGGAACGCCCGGTGTCGCCCGATCTTATGCAAAAAATTCTCGCTCCGACCCGGATCTATGCCGAAATCCCCCAACTTCTCGAGGCTCTCGGGTCGGGGCGTGTGCATGCCTTGGCTAATATAACGGGTGGCGGTATATCGGGCAATTTGCCCCGTGTATTGCCTGCCGATGTCAAGGCGGTCATCGATCCCACGGCTGTTCCAACGCCGCAGTGGATGAAGGATTTTTATTGCAGTCATGGGGCTACCTTCAGCGAAGTCGAAGGAGTATTCAATCTCGGCGCGGGTATGATTGCCGTCGTCGATCGCGAGGCCTCAGCCGATTTTCTTCACCTAGCCAAAAGCTTGAAACTCGATGCCAAAATAATCGGGGACGTGAAGCCAGGTACTGGTGAAGCCACGGTTCATTTTGTGTAATAGCGGTCAAGGAGAGTTCAGATGGTTGACATCATAAAAACGCCTATGCATATCCTTAATTCTGCACAGTTTGATCGACCTTTTCTCGATTACATGTGTGTACTCACCGACACCATCCGGCGATTCGATAAATCTAAGGAAGGCCTTCTCTACTTGAAGGGACTGCTCGCGCATCGCCGGGCCATGCTTTATTTTACGCAGCCCTCGACGCGAACTTTTCTATCGTTTCAAACGGCCTGCCAAGTGTTGGGCATGAATACCAATGAAATTCGTGACTCTTCGACGAGTTCGGAGCGCAAAGGCGAAAGCATCGAAGACTCGCTGCGAACCTTTTCGAGTTACGTCGACATCATTATCATGCGGACTCCCGTGCCTGGCCTTTGCGATCGAATTGCAGTCTTACTCGACGAGACTGAAAGGCCGGTTCCCATCATTAACGCAGGCAGTGGTCCGGATGAACATCCGACGCAAGCGCTCCTCGATATTTACACTCTCAACCGCAGCTTTGTCCGCCTGGGCGGAATCGATGGCAAGACGATTACCATGGTCGGTGATCTGAGGCGCGGGCGTACGATCCGATCATTGAGCGGACTGCTCAGCAACTACCAAGACGTAAAGATCCAATTTGTATCGCCGCCTGAGTTTAGAATCAGCGAGGATTTGAGGCAGAAGCTCATCCAGAAAAAGGTTTCGTTTGAAGAAACCGACCAGATGGAAGACGCTTTGCGGGGCACTGATGCTGTATACATGACGCGCGTTCAAGATGAATACGATATAGCCGGAGAATCGAAGAAAGTCGATAACAGCCGCTTTCATCTCAAGCACGAACATCTGCGGCTGATGAAGACAACGGCGGTGATTATGCATCCCTTGCCACGCCGTGAAGAATTGGACCCGGCTATCGACAGTGATCCGCGGGCTAAGTATTGGCGTCAGGAACGTAATGGCATGTGGACGCGCGTGGCACTTCTGACTAAAATCTTTGGAGTGGATAGTAAAATCGTCTTACCGGAGCTTTGAGGTGAAAGATCGTTTGTTGCTTGCTAGCGTTTGTATGACGAGTACCGACGACAAGGATAAAAATCTTGAAACCGCTTTCGGTTGGATCGAGCAGGCTGCCGCGCGTGGGGCCGATTGGATCTTACTGCCAGAGGTTTTCGCCTACCATGGCAGTTACGAGAACATCTACAATAAAGGTGAAAGAGCTGATGGGGCTTTGATCCAAAGGCTCAGTGATGCTGCGAAAAAGCATCGCATCTGTCTCTTTGCGGGAAGTCTAGGCGAGCAGCCGGATGAAAGCGATACGGAAGCCGATGCCGCAGTCGGTCGATTGGGGCACAAGCGCGTCTAT
>CANJJY010000027.1 GCA_947474445.1 Oligoflexaceae bacterium | reverse complement strand
AGCGCGTCGGCATGGTTACACCGAAGCCATCGCTCTGAACAATCAGGGTTTCCTTTCGGAAGGTCCGGGGGAAAACCTTTTCATCGTGCGCAATGGCAAGATCTATACGCCTTCGATTCACTGTTCGATTCTGGAAGGTTTGACGCGCGATACGGTGATGACCCTAGCGCGAGATCTCGGCTACACGATCGAAGAGGGGACCTATCCGCGCGAATTGCTCTACATCGCTGACGAACTCTTCTTCACGGGAACCGCGGCAGAAATCACGCCGATTCGCAGCGTCGATGGTCAGGTGATCGGCAAAGGGCATGCTGGACCTGTGACCAAGGCCTTGCAAAAAGCCTTCTTTGGGCTCTTCAAAGGCGAGACGGTCGATCGCTGGGGATGGCTCGATGTCGTCCACACCAAAGCGGTTGCACCGACTCAGGTGGCTAAGAACAGCTAGAGATAGGGCTTGGGCTGCGTCGCTGCCATCGGCGCCGCGGCGCAGTCTAGGCTTTGCCTGGGAGCCGAGAGCCAGTAAACTGGGAAGATCTTGTCTTGCAAAGGGGAGATCTTGCCATGCTGCGAATGACTCTATTCATTGGTCTCTTCGCCTCGCTCCTGACCGCTTGCATCAGCGAACTCTTCACCGAAAAAAGCAGCTACAAACCGCAGCGAGAGCCCGGGCAGTCGGTCGAGGATACGGCGGGCGAAGCGGGATACAAAACGATTATTGCCGGCGATGATCGTTACAACGTCGAGTTTACCGTAAAGAAGCGCAATGATCTGCGCGATGCCGCGATCTGGGGGCTCTACCGCTGCGCGGAGATCGCAAATGAGGAACATGCCCTCTACCTCGTCTTTCAACGCGGTCGCATCGAGGGCGAGGGCTATACCTACACTCTGTCCGGTCGCAAACCCTATATGCCTGAGACCCTAGCACCCTTTAAGGTCTTTGGCGGAACCGCGACTTTTCTCTTTAAGATTTTTAAGGATAAGGCGAGCGCCGAAGCCTTTAAGAACGATCCGTCTGTAACCCATCGGGTGGTCTACGAAGCCGAGGCTTTGCTCAAGCGCCTGGCCAAGTATCAGAAGGCTCCAGCCGCTGCTGGTTAAGGGTAAAAATCTACACTTTACAAGAATTCCTACATTCTGAGTTCATGCGCGATTAAAGATGCAGAATAGAGTGTAGTGGTTCCTCGCCATCGACCCCGTGCACACTCAGATAGGTTATGGATGGCTTCTCAAAGGCCCCCGAGGTCTAAATCGGGCCGCATTCTGAAAATAGACACTCAATAGCTCTCATTTTGCAGGTTTTTGCTTAGGCTGGAAATTCTCTTTTCGAGTTCCTGGCCAATTTTTCTGACGGTTTTCTGTAAATGTTTATTGGCCGTAGATTCATGCTTCAATTCTGCGAAACCCACTTTCATTCGATCGAATAGACGAAGCCAGCGTGAAATCACAAAATTTCCCCGCAAACCGCATTGCCTGGCAAAAGCATCCATGCGAGACCTAGTAATCTTGTCCCAGCTTGTGACCTCGGCGATCTTGAATGCAAAATGAGCGTTGTATTGAGGATAAAGAGCCGTGCAGATGAGATCATAAAAAGGGGCGAGGCGAATGCCATTGCGCGAAAGCACGAGAGAAATATTCTTGGCATGGCTATCGTTGTTACCCAGAGCGAGATTGAATCCGATCCAATCGAGTAGCGCAAACAGGTCTCGCGCTACATCCGAGGAATGATTCTGAAGCAGCACATAGCACTCAGAAAAAGAAGGGCCACCATGCTTTTCGTATTTTTCACTGCTCGGCCTTCCAAGAGCTTGACAAAAGTCTTGCGTGTGAATGCGATGGACCTCATGAAGGGTCGCCTGACGGTCAAAGCGTTCGATAACAAAGAGCGGTATCGAATCACCGACTAGGGCCACCTCAGGGACGTTCAACCCGCATAACTTTGCTAGACGCATCGACAGATATTCATTTTCAACAGAATCTAAAAGTTTTTCGCCGGATCGTATCGGCAGTTTGACAATGTGTGTTGTAGGCTCTTTTCCACCTGGCAAGTAAATCAGGCCATCATGAATGCGACAGGGAAACTTGGCTTGAGCTCCAGCCAATGAAAAAGGTAGTAGCTCACCGTCTTGGCTTAAAACCGTACTGATGGGGAGGCCCTTCGCTATACTTGATTCGATGGCTTTGAAAGGAACGTGGAACTCTGGAGCTTTGTCCGGAGGGACGGAATGAGTCGGATGGACTGATAGGGAGAATGCTCCGGCGCAGTCCTCACCAAATCTTTCCAGGTATGCTGCGTCATCGCCTTGCGGCAGTCCAGCGAACTGCTCGATTTGTCGGCGCTGCTCCCCCTCTGGAATCAAATTTTCGAAGAAGGATGTGACGAGCTTCCCGCCGTAACTCTCATCGCGAAGTGCCATGGCCAGACACAGAGGAAAAGCCTCTTTGTCCCGATTCCAATCGGGATCATAAGTAAAATGCAGCAGAGCATTTTCGTCTTCACGCAAAATACCGACTCGCTTGGACTCGTGGTAGACGAAGAGTTGGCGTCGGCTCATTTCCACTTCACCTCGATAGCGCCGCTTAACAATTTGATGAGTTTCAGAACAGTCCCAAGTTTTGGTTCTGCATCTCCGCGCTCAATGCGACTCAGACCCTCTTTAGTGATGCCACACAGACCTGCAAGATCTGACTGGCTCAACTTGAGGGCTTTGCGCCTTTGTTGGATAAGTTTAGTAAATTCATCAATAGTTTTAGGCTGTTCTGTAGACTCACTCAGGGACATTTACGAGCCTCCTCAAATCCAACTCCAGTATGATTTTTTCAGTCGCGAGAGGCTTTGTCTATACAAATCCACCTTTAGGTGGATTTTCTAGGAAAAGAGTTGAAATGCTAATAAAATCCAACTTGAGGTGGATTTTTTGATTCTAGAGCTTGCGTCCAAGGTAAAAGATGGCACTTTAGTGGAACGCACTAAAGGTACCCCGCAAGGAGGAGTGGTCTCACCATGCCTCTCTCCTTAAGTGTTCTCGCACTTTATCGAGTAATTGGAGCTAATTGTGGCGTTTAAAGTAATGACGTTGAATGAGCTTTTTGCCTTTTGTGTCATTCCCCTGCCAGTTCTTCAATGAAGGAGAGTAGACCCGAATGTTGCTCACCTTCACTGTAAGTGCAGGCATCAAAGGCCCCATTCAAGTTACCGTCTCAGGCTTGGCCGCAGATCGGTGCAATACTGCGGTAAAGGCTCAATCCTTTGACTCGAGCACTTCCCGTAAATGGCACATTGATGGCGATTTTGTACAGACTGAAATGGGATGCGAAGCGAGGTAGGACAGTTCCGATGTTTCAGGTTGAACCGTCACCCCGAATTCCTCGGATTGAACGGGCCTTGAGCCGCGATCTTACCGATCAAATAGAGCGTCCATCAGAAGCTCATCTTCGAATTCGCTTGCCGGGTCCTTGCCCGCGGTGTCGTTAATCAAGGGGAGAGGTAGCGGATGGTCACTTTGAGTTCGAGATTAGAATGATAGCAGTCTTCATCATTATCATCGCCGGTAGCGATGAGGTCTAGATCAGCCGAGCTTTTGCCCACCAAAGCGAGAGCAACAGGTGCGAGGTCGCGACTCGAAAGATTGAGAGTGAAGGGCCCCTCTTCTTCGGAACCAGGAAGACGACATTTTTCTATAGAACCCAGACAATAGGGTACTTCATCAAAATCAGTAATATTCTGACCCACAATTCTATCGAAATTCCAAGTGTAGATCGATTGTTGGGCTTGGAGATTCAAGAGCAGGTCTTGATTGCTGGCGAAGATGATCTGTCCCGCTAGCGTCAGGATCAAGAAGTCGTCATACTGCAGGTGTTCTCGGCTGCTTGATTGCATCTCGAGATCGCAGATTTTCCCCGGTGGCAAGTCAAGCCTTGCATGCGAAATTTCGCGCGCTGTATTAACGTTCGCTATGGGTCCGATATTGGGATAGACCCCGAAGTTGCAGTCTTCTCGTTCAGGATATTTGATGACGCGGGTCAGAGTCTGAAGACGCGTGGCTGCGCTCAGGCACTGTTCCTTAAATTTTTTTACTTCAGCAGCTTCGGGAAGGATGGCCTGACCCTCTGTGTTGATCTCGATGACTCCCTTGCCGTCGTCTAAGGCGTGAGCTTCGCCCACACTGGTCGCAGGGCTGCCTTTGGGTCCAAGACGCCCCATGAAGTTACCCATCGTGCAAGAACTCACCAAGAGAACGAAGGCGACCAAACTCTTGCCCTTGATCATAGACGCCCTCCCTTCGGCCTTTTCGTCAGAAATAAGAAAAACCTTGAGGAAAAGACGAAAAAATAAGAAGTTTGGCGGGATAGAACGATTATTTTTGCGCGTAATCATCGGGAGGATGGCTAAAGGGCCTTTCTTTCACGCCTGGGGCTCCTTACTAAATATGTGCTCGCCTTTACAGAGCCTAGACCTAAGGTTAAAATAATGAAAAATACTTTTCCACTTTGAGCACCTCTTGTTTTTCATCGCGCTTTGAATCAATCCACAGAGATATCTCATCTTTTTTCTTAAAAGGGCATTTATGCAATCTTGGAATGTGAAAGTTCGCAATGGTATCGGCATGGGTCTCATGTTCATGCTGGCTCCAGCTTGCAAAGAGGAAAAAAAGCAGGAAAAAAGCACTCCCGCTCTCGCTGTAGCTGTGTCGGGCAGTTCAGACGTTTCCCTAACGGTGCCTCCGAACGTCGAAACTTTAGATCAACAAGGGATAATCGATGAGGTTCAGAATCACTCCTCGACCTTTACCGCGTCCTCAAACGAAGCTGGGGGCGACACAGCTGACGACAGCTGCACGAGCAAAAAGCTCGACACTTTGAACCTCGAGGTAACAGATACAAACATCAAGTACGCGGGCACTCTTGATCTTTCTGACTGTGTAAGGGAAACTTTAGAACCCACCGTTAAGTTGCTCACTCTGAATCTGAATTTTACGATGAATCTTGAATACTCTTGTTCAGCAGGGGGGCTTATCGCCTTTAAAGGGAAAAAACTATCTGATATTTCCGGAAGCAATCTTCCATGCGCCTCTGGAGTTATGAAAAATCTCATAACCTTAGTTTCTAAATCTCTCATTAAGTTTCAGAGTGGCACCTCAACTTACGAATTTGAATCTGGATCAGAGACTTTGGAAGGAATGAGCGGAAAGACTGCCTGCGAGGCGACTCTCAATGGCACTTCTTGGAATATCAAAGACGGATGTATTTGGGCCGAAAAAACGGTTTATTCAAAATATCTGGTGAACGGAGTGGCTGACACAACCAAACGGGATACTTTTTTTAAGGCCGAGTCAAAAGGCCTCAAACAGTCAAAGAGCTTAACGGCTCCCTGGTATGAAAGCGGCGCATTTGATGTTCAGCTTTCTGATTGGAAGGGTGTCGTGACCAATCGTGGACCTGACCTTGCCCCGACCTTTGAAATGAAAAGGGGAGCGGAAGTCGCTAAAGGAGATTTCTCGGCGAAACCGACCTCGGCCCTTGGATTGACAAAGATGGGCAATCTTTTGCAACTGCAGCTGGTTCGTACATTGAAATTGATAAAGTAGCGCCCTGTGACTTCTACGTCACGGCATAAGCATCGATTTCCAATGTCACATCGCATGATTTCGATAGGGGTGACGACATCTGGTCTTAGCCCGCCTTGCGCTCGGGAGTCCTTGCTGCGGCGTGAGGGAGGATAATGCGAAAACAGGATCTTTCCCTGGCTCTTGTGACAAAGTTTACTCCAGCGAGTTCGGGAATTTAGACTATGACCTCTGCCCTCCGAGCGCCCCTTTCTCTTGGATCTTGAATTGCAAAGTCGCCCCCTGATGATCGAGGGGGTTTCTTGAAGAACTCGTAGACTCCATTTTTCTAAAAGGTTCAGTCGTGACAAAGTTTATTGTTTTCCTAACACTTGGGTTCTGGCTCACGCAGTGCCGGACCATCGAACCATCCTCGGAAAAAGAGGCTTTGCCCAGTGAAGAACGAACTTTCCTGTCGAATTTAAATGTTTATGACAAGACCTATGCTCACTTGCCCTTGAAGGCTGAACACAAAGGAGCCCTGTGGAACGGCTATTACTGGCCTTATTCACAGGGAAGTATCAAGGCTAAGCCTTTCGGTGCTAGCGAATCTCCATTCGCTAAGATCAAAAAGATTTATTATATGCGGCATATGAAAGAAGCCTTTGATAGTCAGTTCGAGCCGTGGCTGGATCGCGTGATCAACTTTAACAAAGAAGAGAGCTGGTCCGGCATCTGCACAGGTGTGGCGAAAGCCAGCTTTTCAGTTAAAGTTCCGACTGTGCCGGTGACTCTTGATGGGGTGACCTTCTATCCTCACGAGATCAAAGCTCTCTTCGCATTGTTTTTCAACTTTACCGAAAATAAATCGTATATTGCAGGCGAGCGCGCCGAATGGCAAGACGATGTGCTAGACGACACAGGGCGGCCGAGGGCCCCGGCGACTCGCGATACCAATCCCGGCACCTTTCACATCGCGATGACCGAACTCCTGAGCAGACAGGTCCCCTTCTTTGTCGATGTCAGCAATAGGGAGCCTGTCCTCAATTTTCCTGTGAAGAAGTTTGAAGTCCTCTCTTCGCTTCCTCTCACCGACAAGGCTAAAATCGAAAGCCTCAGGAACTTTAACCGCGACGCAGTGAGTTGGATGCAAGTAAAGGCTCGGCTGACCATGGCCGATTCTCATCGCGTTATCCTCGAAGTTCCCGGCCGGAACTATGATTATGTCCAAGAATACGATTACATCCTTGAACTGGACGGTGAAGGAAAGATTATTGGAGGCGAATGGCAGGGGGAGTCTCAAATGCAGCACCCTGATCTGATCGCAACGGGACAGTTCATGGAGAGTGAGTGGCAGAAAAAGGATCTGACGGGTCCGGGAGGGAAAGTACTTTTGCCCCAATTCGGTGCTTTCCTCGATGAACTGATGAAGGCGCCGCCAAGCTCCGAAAAGATGAGCGAGCTCAAAGAAGAAAATCCGGACTATAATCTGGGCTTTAAATTGGTAGGAGAGGTGCTGCCTAAGGATGCTAAGATCTTGAATCAAGTAGAACAGGCTCACGCGACCCATTGATGACCCAAAAATAGATCATACTCAAGCCACCTGAGCCCCTTAAAAACCTAAGGCGCTTCTGTGATAGTGAGAGTGTTGTTTTCTTGATTATCCCTGCTAATGCCGAGCTTGCCAGCGGCAGCTTCAAAATTCAGGATATCGACATGCGGGCTTTTACAGTGGACTTTTTCGCCAAAAGTTTCTTTCCATAGATTTTTCCAGTGTCTATCGGGACAAAAGTCTCTGACGTAGACAATAGCCTCACCACCCGAGGAGCTTTGAAGTTTATATCTCTTGCCATTACAGTTTGTGCCTGCATTCAATTTACAGGTCGGCTTGTTGATCATATATTTGATTCCATCCCGTTTGACGCAGGAACCATTACAATTGTCGATTCCCCACTGCCAGGCTGCTTCCTTGGTTCTAGCCTTGCCTTTGCCGTTCAGTAGATCGTAATCATGATCTTCCATGTCGGGAAGATTGCCGGGCGATCCTATATCGATCCAGTTGTCGGTGCAGGTACTTTCAAGCCCCAGGACATAGGGCGAAGGTGCTATCGACCCTTCTACTCCCGACGGCTTGTTAGGGCATTCTGCAGGGAAGGGATCGTAGAAAGAGAAGGTCACCTTATTTGATCCTGGAGTGGTCTCAAGATCGGAGCTTAAGCGCCTGCCTAGGCAAGCCGTGATCAGGCCGACCGATAGAGCCAAGGTGGTTATCATCATTCCAAAAGCACTGGAAATCTTCATGAGTTTTGCCTTTCTCCGCGAGAACGTAATGTCTTGTTTAAGCCCCCTTTACGAGTCAGGCTCTAACAAGAAATTTTAACATTTTCTTTTGCAAAAGAGAAATTAGCGGAATATTTTGACGAGCCTATAGTCAGGTCAAGAGTCGAGGTGTTAGATTCCCGAGATGCCTGCAGAGCTAAGAGCACTCAACGCTATGTTCCTGCATAGTAAAGAGGTCACAGGTAGATCAAGTCGCCAGATCAGCGGTAAAGGCATCCATCTAAGGATATTGGAGCGAATCGCCTTCCAAAAACTTTTCAATAAAAATTCTTTTTCTGTCGAGGAAAGGTCGTCCCATTCGTTCCGTCAGAGGGATGCTGGTCCCATTCGGGAGGTGAAAAGTCATTTCAAAAAAATTAGTTTCGTGAGCTACATAGATTGTCAAAGTTTTAGCAAAATCTTCCATTCCATTTCTTGAGGCATAAGTGTTGATAAAAGGTATTTCTGCGAATTTATAGTAGATTTCTTCGTAAGGTCGACCAGGTGGCAAGGTCGTCGAATACGATCTGATTTGGATTTCCTCCGTCGTAGATTTTCCTAAGAGGGAGCTCGCTGCGAAGAAAGATAGCAAGATTCCGGAACTTATTCGATAAGGCTAACATCCGGAAGCACAGTCGGCTCGCCCGAGACGATCTCAACCCCACTCACGAGCTGCGTCTGCAAACCCGTTTGACTGAACTTCACAGTATAGGTCCCCGCGGGTATTCCTGTTTTAATCAGTCCTGCGCCTTCTTCGACCGTGGTTCCAGAGGCTGCATAGCCGAGAAGATTAAACGAGACGCCGACGGGCGAGTATCCTGCAGGAACTTTCACCTTGACGGCCAGCCCTCCGACGAGTGCGGTTTGAATCGTGCCGATATTCATGCCGACTCCGCCGACGAATTCTATATTCTGCACGATAACCTTATCGAGGTCTCCAACTGATCCCACCAGATTATAGCTGCCGGTTTCAGGTGGGAAAATACCAAATCTGCCATCAGAATCGATACCGCTCACTGAGCTTAGAACGCTTTCCCCATCCTTCTGAAAGAGTTCAATCGTCGAGCTCGGATCCGCTTTTCCGTTCGATTTGATTAAAACGCCCACGATCTCACCTTCGCGGGCCACGAGCTCGTCAGAAGGAGCCGCTTTATAGCCGCAACTTTGAGCGAGTACGTGGATGAGGATGAGCGCTAAGAATAGCGAAAAGTTAGCCATTTTAACCTCCAAAGCTGCGGAGTTCATGAAGACCTGTGCCCTTATTATATCCCTAGTCTTTACCTTTTGGGGGCTCTTCCGCAAGTCTCTATGAAAAATGGTTGCAAAGAACGACTCGGCTATGCTGTTGTCCCAGCAATCGCCCTAACGGCTCATACTCTGTACGATTTTGAGAGTTCTATCAAGCCCCGTCAAGGACGAGAAGCGATGATTTTGCGCCAAAGGGAATTCTCGTCATCTTGGCTAATAAGGTCGCCTGTAAACGGTGTAAGTTCTTCTTCAAGTAGATTTTGATTTATTCGCAAGTATAGTGGTCTAATAGACCCCAAGTGTTTCTGGAAAACCTAGAGCCACCGGTTTTTCAATGGTATACGGGCTCTGCGCGCCGGCCCAAGCTGCCAAGGTGACGACTTCATGAGAGTAGTTCTGATAGGCAGGCAAAATCTCTCTCAGCCCGGTAAGGCGATTTCCTTCTCCCCCTAGCTCCATTCGTCACACAGGACCTGCATCTTGATCGGAGCTCTTTGCGGAGGGCGCCACTTAGCGAGCAAAGTTCACCGACAATTGACGGCCCTCATAGCTCACCGTACGATCGATGCTGCTGGCGCTTTCGCTTCCCGTCCCATGGCTCTTATCGACAAGAACGACATGAAAGCTACGTTTTTGCAGCAAGCCAGGGAATGAGCCCTGACGTTCACCCCATTCTAAGACCGATCGCGTGTCGTTCCAATGCAGGGATATCGTGGAAGAAGCACCGGTTTCATAGCCATAGCCATCACCTTCATCTTCATAAAGAATAAAGTCGCCGTCCTGACCGCGGTAAATCCGCAACTCGATGGGGTCGGCGGCTTTCTCGTTTACATGCTGCATGGGAGGAGCCATCGGTAGAATCGATCCAGCCTTTACAAAGAGCGGGAGTCTATCAAATGGAGCGGGGGCTTCGATCCACTGGCCGCCTTGAAATCTTTCTGCGGTCCAGAAATCGATCCAAGTCGAACCCAGTGGGAGGTAAATCCAGCGGCTCGTAACAGAAGGATAAATGACGGGATTGACGAGTAAAGAAGAGCCAAACATAAATTGATCAGAGATTTCTTTGACGGCAGAGTCATGCGGGAAGTCAAGCAACAGGGCGCGCATGATCGGTGCGCCTTCCCGATTGGTTTGAGCCGCCAGAGAGTAAATATAGGGCAGCAGTCGGTAGCGCAGCTCGTCGGCCTTGATCATTGCGGTTTCGGCTTTGCTTCCAAATTTCCAGATTTCGGTTTCAGACATATAGCCATGGATGCGGAAAAGCGGATTGAAGGCTCCATATTGAAACCAACGGACGAGAAGTTCTTGATAATCGGGATTGGTGTACTGATCTGCGGGTCGAAAGAATCCACCGATATCCGTCGTCCAATAGGGGAGGCCGCTGAGAGCAAAGGACAAGCCGGCTGGAATCTGGCGGCGGAAGCTATCCCAATTACCAGCGATATCCCCTGACCAAGAGGCAGCTGCATAGCGTTGCTGCCCGGCGTAGGCAGAACGCGTGAGATTGACAACCCGCTTGCCCGAGCCACTGGCTCGCTGGCCCTCATAGACGGCGCGATTGATATGCAGTGGGTAGGCATTGCGCAAGCGCTGGCCCGAGCCTGAGAAGACTTGCTTATTATTGAGAACGTCTCCATCTGGTTCGGTCGCATCCAACCACCAACCATCCACACCAAGATCGAAAAGACCTCGTTTCATATGATCCCAATACACGTCACGTCCCCGAGGATTGAAGGCATCAAGCCAATCAGTCCCAGGCACCAAGAGCGATTCGGCGGCCAAGGCTTTAGCGACTGGCGTCTGCCTATCAAAGCGCGACCAAACTGAGATGACGAAGTGCAGACCTTGCTCGTGCAAAGTCTTGAGCATTCCGGCGGGATCTGGATAGTTGGCAGCATCGAAGGTCATCGCATTCCAGCCATGCGAGCCCCAGTACTGCCAGTCCTGGACAATGGCATCGAGCGGTATTCCACGCTGACGATATTCGGTGGCCACGTCGAGCAGCTGCTGTTGCGTTACATAGCGCTCACGACATTGCCAGAAGCCATAAGCCCACTTTGGAAACAAGGGGGCGTAGCCTGTGACTTGGCTATAAGCTTTGATAGCCGATTCTGGATCGGGGCCATAGAAAAACACATAATCGATGGCATCAGCGACTTCAGAGCGAAAATTGAGAGTGTTGTTCGGCCGCCGCATAAAAAGCCGGGCTTTTTGATTGTGGCTTTCGGCCTTTACTTGATAGCGAGTATTGGCTTCCAATTTATATTTGCCGCTGGCTGAGTAAGGCACCCACATGTTGCTTACATCAAAGACAACGTGATCACCGACGCGGAGCTTTAGGCGATCCTGCAGATCACCATCACGGAGAATAAAACCATAATCTCCGGCAGGTCCGCTCGTAAAAGAGCCTTCGCCCGTTTGCGGATCTAGCGTGATCGACTCGTCAGCCGGATTCACGTCGGTCAGCGATGGATTATCCCATAGTAGGGCATAGCCGCGGCTTGAAACGATTACAGGAACACCGATCTCGGTATTAGCCTGCCGCAGCTGCGTGGGGACATCGCGACGGTTAAAAACGCCATCTTGGTGCTGACCAAGTCCGTATAGAGCTTCTTCAGCTTCGAGCTGAAAGGACTGTTGAGCGGTAAACGTGGGCTCCCCCATGACAAATGATGGAGTCATGCTCCGCCCGTCCGTAGTTTCGCTGAGGAGAGGCTGGCCTTGCTTATCGAAAAAGCTGACCACGCCATTTTCTTGCTTAACTTGAACCGTGACGAGCGAGGTACTGAGCACGAGTTCGCTTTCAGTTTCTGTAAACTTAAATTCAGGAACAGAGCTTTGCGGCAGTAGGACCAAACTCTCGCGGTTGGGCAAGTTTTCGTCTTTTGAGTAGGTTACTCGCATCGAGCGCTCATTGATTACACGGATGCGTAGATATCCAGAATTCAGGCGCAGGCTGATCCCATCTTTCAGCGTTGTTAACTTATCGATGCGCTCTGCTTGAAGCGTTGTACTCAGCATACTGAATAAGAAGAGTATGAAAGCCGTAATTTGCATCGGTCTCACCGTAAACTCCTTGGGAATGTGTCTTCTTGACGAATTTTCACGAACCTTTACGAAAAATAGTCACTTTGAAAGCTCTTTTACGGATTCTACTTACTCTGCAAAAGTCTACAAAAAGTATTTTCATGATCAATTCTTGAAGATCTTTAGCATCGGGATCCAGGTTCATCCAGGAAAAAGCTTACCTCGCGACCAGCAACGCTGCCCCCAGTCAGGCCGACTGAGCTTCTAGTGTCTATTTTTCCGATCAAAATAATTCTATACTAGGAGCCTGCAGCAAAAAGCACCCAATGTGCCATTCAATAGGATTTCAAATCCCATGTCTGCTCTTCTCTGCGAATCACTGTTCACTTTCTATGCTTTTCTCATTTTATCGACGGTGCTTTGGATAGGCAGCCATAGATCTCTACGCAAACTTTTCAAACTTAATGAGAGCGAATCTAAAGAGCCAAGCGAAGATCTTGCGCTTACTCTAATTCTGGGCCTGTCAATTCTAGGTGCTGCTGGCTACATCGTTTTCTGGATTTATCTTATCAATGCCTCTGCAGGACGCGTTGCATCGTATGCGACTCTAGCCTTTACTCTCTACCGACTCGCTCATTTGAAAACCTTTCTCTCGCAAAAGCCTTCGATTTATCGGTATTTGATGGTGCTTTTTGTGGCTACTGGCCTGTTTTACTTGGCGGCCCTTTACATGCTGTCCCCGAGTCACTATTTAAGCTTTCCTGAAAGCTATCGTTTCCGTGACCTTCCCGGTGACAATGAATTGCAGAAACTTCTTGGTTCGATGTTAAGGAAAGGATCGCCCATACATCCTTTCTATGGGGATTGGTTGGTCAGCGATAGACCACCACTTTTAACTGGCCTCTATCTGATGTTTTCTTGGGACAATCAGCCTCTGTTCTATAGGGCTATTGCAGTTGTTTCTCAGTTATTTTGGCTCTTAGGCTTGTTTGCCTTCTCTACCGTCTGGGGGACTTCCAAGCATGCATTTCGGTTCATTATCTTAGGATTGGTTCTAAACGGGTTTGTCATGCTCAATTCGGTTTACACCTGGCCTAAGATGCTGGCTGCGGGCTACTTCCTTCTCAGTCTGGCCGCCTTTCGTCTCTGGCTAGCCAAACGAAAAGGTATCGCCTTTGCTGTACTCTGCGGAAGTTGTTTAGGCTTGGCGAGTTTGTCTCATGCAGGCGTCGTATTTAGCATGCCGGTTTTTCTGGCTGTAGGCATCGATGCTTTAAAAAATAGAGATTGGACCTGGACAGATTCGTGGCGACGTCTAGGGTTGGGATCGATAGCTTTGGTCGTCTCACTTGCGCTGTTTCTGATATCATGGAAATTCTTTCAGGTAGAAATCGATCCACCTGGAGACCGTCTTTTAAAATGGCACTTAGCGGGACAAGAAAACTTCACGTTCGACTCACTGTCGATGGTGATAAAAAGGCTTATGAATCGCTGACCTTTGAACAGTGGTGGTCAGGCCGCATTCAAAATTTGCAAATGATCATGGGGACTTTCGATCTACCCTGGCAGACGAGTTCATCTTCAGAATTCACTTTTTTAGGACATGCCATCGGCTTTTGGGACGTTATGGTTCCTTCCTTTCTCACTTACCTCTATTTTACTTTTTTCAAAAGAAGACCTGAGCTGCGTGAAGGAGGTATTTTGCTGTGCCTGACTTTAGCGCTCTTTGTGTGGTGTCTTGTTATCTTCACGCCGGGAAGCACTGGGAACCATGTAGGATCGTATGCGACACTCATTCTATGCGCCTGGGTGTTTCTGGGAAATTTAAGCCGAGCTTCGCCTATCATTCAAAGCATGTGCTTACTTTTCATGGCCTCCCGATTTGTTTTAAATTGGCTTGTTAAAGCGCCTCTATCTGCAACATTGGAATGGGATACCAACTGGCTTCAGATCGTATTTCTAGTTTTTTTTGCAGGTATGATTTGGCGAAGCAGCAGATTAATTGAGCAAGCTCAAGCGCCTGGCCAAGTATCAGAAGGCTCCGGCCTCAACTGATTAAGTGCAAAAAATTACACTTTACATGCTCTTAGCGCTTCTAAAGTGCATAATTGTGCACTTTAATTGACGTCTGGCGTCAGGGCGTTTATAATCCATTAAGGTGCATATCTTTGCACCTTATCTGTCTTGAGGATATTTAAAGTGCAAAAGATTGCACTTAAAGAGATTTTTATGCCGATCACCTTTCTGAGCGATCAAGATGTCTACGGCCTCATCATTGAAGGATGCCGGCAAAAACGTATCGCTTTGAACATGACGCAGAGTGATCTCGCCAGCCGAACTGGGTTATCGTTGCGAACGATTAAGGGCTTTGAGACAGGTCAGTCGATCAATCTCATGTCGCTGATTAGAATCCTACGGGCTCTCGGCGAGTTTAGTCGCTTGGAAAAACTGGTTCCAGAGCCGCAGATCTCAGCAAAATCCATTTATTTAAATGAGCCAGTTGCCAAGAAAAAGCGAGTCCGCCGTGTCTCATCATAAAAGCATCAAGATCAAGCTCTGGGGCGAGACACTTGGCTACCTCGCACAGCTCGAAAATAGCGCGATTATTTTCGAGTATGAATCCGATTTCAAACGACAGGGCTGGGAGATCTCGCCCTTCGAACTGCCCTTAGCGACGACCACGATCTATCAATCCCCAGAAACGAGCGCTACCTTTCAGAGGCTGCCTGGAGTGATCGTCGATTGTTTGCCAGACAGTTATGGGAAGACTGTGATCGAAGGATTTTACCAGCAGAACCTGGGATGGAATCCCGAGGCTATCACTGTCCTCGATTATCTGGCCTATATTGGCGATCGTTCGATGGGAGCCTTGGAGTTCGAGCCTACTGTCTCGAGGGATGGCTCCGTACATGAATCCCTGGAAATTAAAAAGTTGGTGGAGGCCGCCCGATTGACTTTGCAAGGCAAAGCACATGAGGTTCTGCCCGATCTGCTCAAAATCAGCGCTTCCGCTGGCGGCCGACAGGCCAAGGCTTTGGTTGATTTTAATCCCCTCACCAGCGAGTTGCGCGCGGGGCTCGATGGTCCGAACTTGGATTTCATCCCTTGCCTGATCAAGTTTGATGGTGTTCGCGATGGAGATGAACCCAATTACTATGGACGATTGGAATATATTTATACGCGGATGGCACAAGCCTGCGGGATAGACGTTCCGCGCGTGTGGCTCTTAGAAGAAAATATCGCTTACGGAATGGCCGCTCATTTTATCATCGAGCGATTTGATCGTTCCGCCCAAAAGGAAAAGACCGCTCATTGTGCAAGCCTCTGCGGCTTGCTTCTGCGGGACTTCCGAGAGAAACATAGCTGCAGCTATGAAACTTATTTTTCGCTCGTCCGCGACTTGACTCGAGACGCTGCCGCGGTTGAGGAAGCCTTTCGGCGAGCGGTCTTCAATATCGTGTTTCGAAACCAGGATGACCATACTAAAAACTTTGGTCTGAGTATGGATCAAAAGGGAACATGGCGTCTATCACCCGCCTTCGATCTTACTTACGTCTATGGACAGGGCCTGTCGGCGACGCATCAGATGAAGTTTGCGGGAAAGGATGATGGTTTTGTGAGGGGAGATTTCTTTTCGGTCGGAAAAAAATTTGGGATTCATAAAAAGAAAATAGAAAAGATCATCGAAGCGATCAGCGGCGTGGCCGAAGATTTTTTGAAACTCGCCAGCGAGCATTCTTTGGAAGAGGAATTTGCGCAGGGGATCAAACGTCGGTTTCGCCGGTTTTAACTCCTGCTCAAAAAGCTATGCATCGAGCTTTATAGCTTGATCTCAGCCGGTGCTGTCGACAGGCGAAACAAGATTCCCTTCGCGCAATCGGTCAATTCAAGTTGAGATGATGGCGGGACGGTGCCCACACAGAGATTGGTGCCTCCGGAATTGACCTTGATCATAAATGAGACTTTGTCGGGGTTCATTTGGATGACAAAGTTCTGCACGGAGCCTTGTGTAAAGTTGCATTCAAAGCGGATCAGGCGGGTGCCCACCTTCATGCTTTCCTGTTGCACATCGAGACAGCTATTGGTGCTCTTGTTCGTCGTGGCATCGACGATGTCAAAAACGACGCCGCCGTTGAGAGACTTTACCATGACGCGATAGGGAACGGTACTGGCAGCCTTGATGTCGGATAGTTTTGCTGTTTTTAAAGTCTGAATGGCCACGCCTAAGACGCTTACCATCGGTCCCGCAGTAAAATAAAGAGTGTTATCGATGATCGGCGCTGCCAAGGAAGACGTGAGGGCCAAAGGTGAAAGAGCAGCGGGGGGAGGAGCGACGGTCATGAGAAAGAGCTTGAGGCTATTGACCACTTGCTGAGGGTTGGGTGAATTGAGAATCTTTACAGCCTCGATGTCAGCAGGCGTAATATCCGCGGGGGCCGCAATCGGATTGCCGGTCCCATCGTCTCGTCGTGCGGTTACGCGCAAAGTCTGATCGGACGGCAAAATTGCCGTTTTGATTTGCCACTTCTTGCCCATGTCATCGAGCATCGTGGCTGGCACTTCCGCCTCTTGGGCTCCATCGCGAGCGAGATAGAATTTCCAGGCACTGCTTGTGGGCTGATCGGAAGCGAGATCGCAGTAGATATTGTAATAGCCCTCGGGAGCGGTCGTGGGCTTGGGAAGAGCACAGGTCAGGTAGCTTCCGGCGACCGACACGGGTTCGGAGGCTGGCTCTTGAACGCTGATCGTCGATTCTGTTTGCTTATCAATCGTCGAGGTACTCAGGTCGCCGCCCGCGGTTTGATTTTCTTCCGCATCCCCGCTGTCTTCTTGTGAGCCTAAGATACCGCGAACGCCCCCTGGGTCTCTCGTCGCGAGGTCATTGCAAGCACCCGAGAGGATCGCGATACTGAGACACCATCTCATCGCAGGGAACATTTTTTAATCTCCTTTAAGACAGACTCGTTCATTCTTTTCGGAGACTGGGGTTCGGTGCTTGAGGGAAAGTCTACGTACCGCCATTTATGTATTAAAAACTGATGGTTATAGGCAGTCATAGAGAGGACTTTTGTCGATTTTATTACATTCTGCGGGAGGCATTTTTATTTTTACGTGGTCATCAATGAGAAAAGTATCAAAGGTAACAGGTTTAAGTGATGCAAGTAAACTAAGGGAATGTAAGGTTTCATGCAGCTTATTTGTCTGGAGCTGGCTGTAAGGAAGGGAAGCTTTTGTTCGGCGACTTGCAACCCAATTGGTCCTTGGAATGATCCGGCTCTGCGCTCATTGGCTGAAATGAGCCGGGCCGGTAAGATGATCGATAGGTGGGAATGGCTCAATCTAAGGGGTTGGCTCGATCGTCGATGTAGTCGAGATTGTCACTTCTATCAGAACACACAACATCATAGCGGTCATGCTTGGTCTCAGCATCACCATGACCATCTTTCTTGTCAAAGATGTCGAGTTTGATCAGACCTTCTCCGGTCCCGAGACAGTTCTCCGTCAAGACCGGGCAAAGTTCGGCATCTCGGTTTAATAGCATCCTAGCTGGTTTGAAGGGGCTTTCCGGTCAACTGCCATTTTTGTGTATCCCTCCCGGATCAGCCCTTCGACAGCCTCGTCGCCTTTCAAGGGTAGACTGTCCCAATCGGTGCAGATGACATGGTCGCTGGCCGCGATAGACTGGCGAACTGAACTATTTGGATCCCGCATATCATAAAGGCTTTTAGCTTCCTCGTCGGTAATGCCGAGAATCCGCGTTACATCCGAATCGAAGGCCGTATCACCGATACGAGTAATATAGAAGACGTCTTCGCACGCTGCGCCTTCCTTAAGGATCTGACTGGGAAAGAGGTTTCCCCATCCACCGAGGGAAATCATGTCCGTGGTCCCGTTAACAAATGTTTGGGCACTTGCAAGTCCAGGCTCGGCGGGCGAGGTTACGATAGCCTGTTCCCAAGGGGCAGCGTCTAGAGCCAAGAATTTTTGCCAATGAGGATTATCTTTAAGGGGAGCGATGCGGGCTTTTGCCTCCGCGCGGGCGAGATCCTCAGAAGCTCCCCAGTATCCGATCCGTACTTGGACAAAGACGCGACCCAGCGGTTGAGCTTTGTTATTGAGATATCCCGCCTGAGAACTCCTAATCCTTGCAACAGTATCGGGGTCGACGACGACAGCAGTTGAAATGAAGGTTCCTACGACCGCCCCGATCTGATCATTGATCCGATTTTTTCCCGTGGGAGATTTATAGTAATCGAGCAGCAGTCGCGTGAATTGGTCGTGACAAGATTTTGGAAGTGCGTTCCATAGTTTGCCTCGAGAGCCAGGAGCACAACGCATTAAGAAGTCGTCCCAAGCTTGGGCTTTGGCTGGTGCATAGCCTGCATAGAAGCTGGCCATTTTCCCCACCAATTGCGCAACGATCTTAAAGTTGAATAGACCAGGTCGAAAGAAAATGACCTCATCTTTGGCTTGGAACTTACCAAGATCTTGAGCCGTGGCTTTGACTTGAGCAATGCGATAAGAAAGTGGTGCTTCGCCGCTTAAGAAGCTTTTTAGCTCGGGATTGGCGAGGTCTTTTATATTTCCCAAGTTTTCTAGCAAGCTTAGAATCCTGTCACGCACGGCTCGCTCATCAAAGTCTTTGATCAAGCCTAGGTCGGAACCAAACTTATCGCTGACGTCTTTAAAGAGGGTGAGCAACAGACTCGCGGGGAACTTGCTCGCCGAGGGACCTATGCCAGAGATCGACTTGAGTAAGAGGGCAACGCGGTCGCGCGTTTCATCATCGCTGCATGGCGCAGAACCACACTGCCAGACAGCGGGGTTCATCACCATACTTTCATAGAAGAAGCTGACGATCGAGGCAGAACTCCCTCCGGCCACGCGATCGACTAGACCATGCTGATCAATAATCTGCGCGAGCCCTCCAAAGAGGGCGGGCATTCGCGGCCCATTTCCGCGCATCGCAGCGCATATTTTTGGTTCCTTTAGACGATTGCGCATTAAGTCCTGATTATCCGTCAGGGATGAAACAGTCGTTCGGCAGGCCTGCACGCTTAAAAGCAAGCCCAACATGAGAATCAGAACCCGCATGGCTCCCCCCTCCGTCGCATTATTTTTATGTATAGCTCTATGAAAGCAGATCTTTGTGTAGACTCGATAAAGGACGAATTATTTTTGATGTTTTACTCACACGGATGAGTTTGCTTCGCCTGAGATTTGGGAAGACTTGCTGATCGTCGATGCAGCCGCTTGGGCATCGCCCGCTCAGAGGATTGCTTGCTTTCCGGCTAGCGCAAGGACAAAGCCGACGCATGAGCAAGCCCCGACCTGCAGCAAAGGCTTGCAGGATCGTCGTAGACTCCCTTGCCGTTCTTCAAAAGGTTTGATTTAATCCTCACCTGCAATTGT
>CANJJY010000026.1 GCA_947474445.1 Oligoflexaceae bacterium | reverse complement strand
GAGCTGCTTAGCCAGCGTGTAAACCTCTCGATACTCATCGGTATCGGGCTTAATCCGAGCTGATCCAAAAATACTCACACGATAAAACTCGCTACCAAGTTCTGTTACCAGCGTATCGAGGTCGGCGACGATATCGTTGAGCTGTTGGATCTTCTTGGAAAGAAATTTGCGAACTCGTTTTTGTTCCACTGGCATGATGTCTCTCCTCCACCAACCTCAACGTTAACAGACTCAAAGGTGCTTACCTAGCCCAAATTAAGGCCGGGGCGGAGCGGGCTCCCGCTCATTCAGATCTTGCCATCCCCGATACATGTTTGGGGGCCTTATGACCAAAGTAGGAATCCCAGCGTCGTACGATCACCTCCAAAGGCAAAAGGAGGAGTAACAGAAAACACCACCACTGCTCGAGGGCCCAGTAGTAATCTGGCATGAGTTTCTGTTCGGATCGACTCACGACACCAAGATCTCCTGTGACCGACTGGAGCCAAGCACCAAGGTCGTCGGCGTATGAATTCTTATTTATTTCAATAAGTTGGGCCCCTGTCAAAGTCGAAAGCTGCTGCAGGCGGTGAAAAGATCCTTCCATATCCTTGTCAGCAAACACTTCCGGCACGATTCCAAAGATGGAGGCCCGGACTGTGCCGAAAGCTGGATGGGCGCCTGCTATGTTCAGTTCGCACGATGTACCGCTGGCCATCCGCCCTGACAATGAGCCGCTTATTTGCCACTGATCAGAACTGATCATTTGTCGCACAATGTCTTTAGCCAAAACTTCTTGACCGCAGATGCGATAGGCCCAACCCTCCCCTTCATGCAAAAACCGCGCGGCTGGCCCTCTAACTTTGGCAGACCACAGCGTGAAATCGCTCTGACTTTGAAGCGCAAAATCCTGGAGCCAAAGCGGACGCTGCATTTCTTCTCGGAGGAGCCAAGTCATCGAAGCTCTGAGAAAGGTATGATAGGTTTCTCGCGACGACTGCGATCCAGGATTCATGGCCAACTTCCACAGATCATCTGAAAACAGCCAAATCGCACGCCCCTTCCCCGGATAAGAAGCCGCGGCCAGCAGGCTTTCGCGACCATCTTCCAATTGAGCCGTGAGCAGAGGCGTAAACCCCTGATCGGCAAGGTCAACTCGATCAAGCCGATGAAGCCCCTGAAAGCTAGCACCGTCTTTGAGAGCAAAATTGAGCGGTAGCCAATCGTCATAGACTGTCGCTAAAGTTCTTTTATCACGATCGGGTTGGGCCATTTTTATCTTAAATTTGCTTTGGCGGTCATAGGGCAGGGCCCCTTGCTCGCTCCAGGCTTGGCCGCCATTGCTTGGGCGTGGACTATCGCTCGCGTTACTTTTGCCCTTAAGTTTAAAGGGCAAGAGTGCGGCCAAAGGCGAAGAACTCACATCGATATCCTGTAGAGCCCGCGGGCCGCCGATAAAGAGCAATCCTCCTCCCTTTAAAACAAAGTCGACGAGGTTTTTCTGATACGTGGGTTCGAGAAACTGGGAAAGGGAAAAGTCTTGGATCACGACCGCACGAAAATTCGGCAGCTCTTCATTAAATAGCCGTTCTACCGGAAAAGGGATGAGACTCAGCTCTCGCTCGTTGCTCAATTGCATATCACTGGGATCACGTAAGATGAAAAAGCTGATCATGTCGTATTTGGGTTCTGACTTAAGATAACGCCTCACGAAGCGGCCATCCCAACTCGGCGAACCCAAGAGGTGGAGGATACCGATGGTGTTGGGAAGAATTTCCAGGCTTTTGTAGATCGTATTATCCCAGATGGCCGTTTCAGTACCGATCGGCAAGGCTGTAATCTTTACCAAATGAGTGCCGCGGGCCAAAGCTGGGACAGGGATGTGAACGGTTAAACTATTTTCTTGAGGTCGAAAGCTCACATTGAGCGAGGCTAGATTGCGGCCCGCCGTCGATGCCTGGAGCTGCACGGTCAGCTCCTCTGAGGGATCTTGGCTGCGGCGATTCACCGTCACTTCAAGCTCGATCACCTTTTGATCAAAACCAAAGTCTGGACCTCCTACCATCTCAAGCCAGATATTATCCTGCTCGGGGTGGGGACTGGCTAAAATCATGCCCCACTTGTGTTGATCGTGAAGGCCCATATCTTTAAGCTGCGAAGGCCAAGGCAAGTTGGGCTGCGAATCGCCGCCATCGGAGAGAAGAATCCATGGTTCCCCATGAGTCAAGGGTAGCCAGCTTTTAACCCCTGGTGCCAAAGGGGTAAACCCTTTTTGAACATCATCTCCCAGCTCAGAAAGCAAACTTGGCTGAATGCGGCATGCCATGCGCTTGCACGCGGATTCCAGTTCATCTCTGAGACTCTGGGTGTAAGACTGACTTTCACTGTCGCGCATGCTCACCGAGTCATCAACTAAAAGATGGATGGTCTTAAGGCTGAGGGAATTGGAGATAAGGTCCTTATTGAGTCGGGGAAATACCGCAAAAACTATCGGTAAAAGCCAGCCTACTCGAAAAAGGGTCGCGAGCGGACCGCGCAGCCATCCGTATTGACGAATCCAGACGAAAGCCAAAAGCAAAATGCCCCCGAGCCCCGCCCATAGAATGTCCGTAAAATCTTGCAATTTAACGCAACCTCTTTAGTATTTCTGGCAGGTGGATCTGATCTTTCTTGTAGTCAGTCGCCAAGGCTACCATCAGTAAGTTGATAAAAACTCGAACGGCCTGTTCATGGGAGAATTTTGAAAAACAAGCTGGCGGATTTCGTTCATCGAGAAGCATCCGCATGAAATCGCCTGGTACCAACACGACAGCAATGCGCTGATCAAAATGAAATCCCTCCCAAACGAACTGACCGCACTGGGGCAGCGAAGCGAGCAAATGGAAACTTCGCATCAATTCATGATCTGGAGGGATGGGCTTCCACACTCCCTGCGGGTTTTGCTCCAGAATCTGTTGTTTAAGTCGCTGGGCTCCGCCGTGGTTTTCGACGATCAAAAACCCCCCGCGCTGCAGCCAGGCCATCACCTCGCTCCAATGCGACCGATCAAGATTCTCGAGAATCTGCGGTTGAGCTACCCATAGCCAGGGATCGAGTAGAGTCTCGCGTTGAATACTATTAAATTGCTGAGCTGATTCAAGAAAATCGATGCTGGTGCGCGCCGCCACCTCGCGCCTTATGGAGGTCAATTGCGGCAAGGGCGCATAGCCAAGAGCGTTCATCCGAACTTGACCTTCAGCCGAATCGGGGTGGGAAAGGTAGCTGATAAAGATGATGAGCCCAAACCATCGGGCGACCCAACTTTGCTTTTGAAACATTCTCGCAAATCCGTACCCAAGCGCTTCTAACCATATCGCCAAAACGACGAGCGAAAGGCAAAGGTAAATCCAAGGGCGTGCATCGCGTTCCCTTGAGGCCAGAGACGATTGTCGAATGATACCCTGAGAACTGACACTAAGTTGCGGTGGCAATTGATCGGTCGCCATTTGCCGAAGAAGACTTTCCGCAAGAGGTACGTTGCTGGTCGCAGGGTCATCGCTTGCCAATGAAGTACTTATGTCTTCAATGCGAGGCCAAACCGCTCCGCTCCCAAAAGCAGGGACCGTGCTCTCTCCCGATAAGAACTTCCACACTGATTGAATCATAAGGGGGAGCTGTCCAAACGAAATCCCACCCTTCTGCATTGGATTCAGTGGAACAGTAAAAGCTAAGATCTTGGTTTTGGTCGCTGCATTTCGAAACGTCATGCCGAGTGCTCCCAGTGGACTGTCAACGCTCCCACCTAACTGTACGGCACCGAGGGATTGCAAGACGCCAACATATTGATCTCTGTGTTCGAGCTTGTCGCAGTAAGCGGGACGTTCCAAGATGACTTGCGGAGCTTGAAGCAGACTGGCAAAACAATAGCAAATTTCCCCAAAGTCCAGGAGATCAGCACTCGGTAGAATCCAAGCCTGTAGATCATGCTGCGGCGTTGAATTTGCTCGACGAGAGACTGCTTCGATGGGACAAAAAGAGCGCATGGTGGATTCAGGAGTAACTTCTGTCAGCAAGAGAGTAGGAGGCATGCCTAGCGCCGGTTGAGGGCTCCACTGGTCCACTCTCTGCGTCCTAAATCCCAAGACTTCCAGGGAAGTTTTGAGGTGAAACACCGAGTCATCTAAAAACATTTCACCTCGCGGTCTTGAGATGAGCAAAGCCTTTTGATTTTGCACTTGAAGCCATGATCGAAAGGTATTGTCGATCAGAAGGTCGCCCGGTCCAGAGGCCGATATCTCCCAATTGAGGACGAGAAGCTTATCTTGAGTCTGCTGAAGTAGAATTTCCTGAGGCAGGGCAATGTCGACTTCGAGACTTTTTCCATCCGGTCCGAATTGCCAGTCGTGAGCAGCCAGCTGCCGCCCCTCCAACTCAGCCTTGAGCTGACCGCGTAAGGCCTTGCCCTGCCCCGTTCGTCTCATCAGGACTGTCCAAGCTAGGTTTTTTTGAAAGCCCGATTGGTCACGAGGCTTCAGCTCATCGATAAATACATTGTCCGGAAGGGCCCCGCCCATTCCTGCTGACAGCCACGAAATCTGCATTTTCTTTTCGAGATAGCGCCAGTTGAAATCTTCCCAGGTCCCTTGATCCCGATCCGATACGATGACCAGATGCTCGATGTCGGGCGCCTTCTGCAGCAAACGATCGACCGCTGCTCCTAACTTCAATCCGGCCCGGTGAAATCCTAGCGCGTTAATCTTTTTACTTACATCATGACTGTCAGCGGCGGTAAAAATCTCAGGACCAGTCGAGAAGCTAAAGGTCAATTTTGCCTTGTCGCGGAGTTGGTCCAGCAATCTTTGCCCTTCCTCGCCATATTGAGCCGCACTAAAAGTCAGGGCTAGCGAAGGACTCAAATCAAAGAAGACGTGGGTTGGACGTAAATCAAGATTATCGCCTTTTATAACCGGTTCGGTCGGCTCGAATAGATAGATGCCGAGGGCAAGGCAAGCAAGAAAAAAACAAAGGAGGGGCCAGAGGGGAGGATGGATCCATCGAAATTTTGGCAGAACCGTTAGATCCAACTTGATCACGCGCAGCACGGGCAGCCACAAACGCTGTTTTTGCCGCCTTACGATAAACCATAGTATAAGGCCGCCCGCGATGAGCAGAATCCCTAGGTATCCGACCGCGTTCAAAGACCAGATGACGTCTTGAATCAACTGGGACCCCTTCCCCGCCCTGACAAGCCGCCTGGCTTTTCAAGACTCATTAGGTAACTTTGAATCGGAGTGTCATCAGTTACCAGGATATGGTTTCTATGATGTTTCAACCATTGCCCGCTCATTTCTTCTTGCCATCGACCGATGGCTTTCTGCAGATAGTTCTCTTGAAGCAAGGCCGCTCCCATATACTCACGCACCGCTTGGCTTTCATCGAAATAGCTGTCGTCTCCCTTGAGCCATGAAGGATCGACTTCCAGAGTCGAGAGAACTTGAACCCAACAGCCTAAAGCGCCTTTTTTTTGCAAAAGCCAATCAGGTAACCCTGCAAATCCATCGCTGAACCAAAACAGGAGGTCGCATCGCTCGGCTCGCACCACATCTAATGTTTTTCTTTCGTTGAACAAGTCGAGCGGAGCGATAAATTTTTGGGCTAGCATTTTTTCAAAAAAAATCGCGGCATCCACCTGTGAGCGCAAGGTCAAACTCAAAGCCTGGCCATCGCGCAAGCAATAGAGCCGCACGGCATCTCCCCACTTCAGCGATTGGTAGCTGAGATGAAGGGCAAGGCGCCACGTCAATTCCCTTTTCGTACAAAGTGAGTGGCCAAACCGCTGCTCTATAACAGCATCAGGCCAATCGAGAGTCGGTTGCTCATCGATCAGCAGCATCAATCGACAGCTTGCTTCATCGTTTTGTTCACGCACGACTAATTGTTCGTTACGGGCATAAGCCCGCCAATCAATGAGATTGACCGGATCACCGTGATTATATCGCCGACTGCTCGCTGGCATGCGGGTTGGCCGCATCAAATTCAATCTTTGACTGCCGTGAAAACGAGACAGTGGGACATAACGCTGATGGCTGGGCTCAAAGCCATGGAAAGGCGTCAATTGCCGCAAGACCGGTGTTCCAAGCGGAACCTGCATCAAATCCATCCTTTGGCTGCTAGCTGCGCACTCTCTTCAACGTGCTGCAGCAAGGCTTCAATAAATTGATCTTCAGCGTAAGGCTCACTTTTGGCTTGCATCGCTAAGCGAATGCGGTGCCTTAAAACAGGTTTAGCCATCCGACGTACGTGGCGCCAGCGCAAGGTGTCCGACCCCTCGAGCAAGGCCAACGAGCGACTCACCGACAACAGACTGATTCCTGCGCGCGGTCCTGCCCCGTACCAAACGAGCGATCGCAATTGTTCAGGACATCCTCCCTCAACGGGCCGGGTCGAACGAACGAGACGGTTGATGATGCCGATCATTTCTTCTGGCACGCGAACCTGCTGCTTAGCACCGAGCAAAAGCGAGAGGTTGGCAGCCGACATCTGATGCTGGCTCTGGCTTGCCGATGATGCTGAAGCGCGCTGTTCGCCGACAAGCTCGCTACGGACATGGGTATGAAGGATTTTCTCTTCGGCATCGGCTTCTGGGTAGTCAACGATCGCGTGGAGCAAAAAGCGGTCAAGCTGAGCTTCCGGAAGCGGAAATGTCCCTTCCGATTCAAAAGGGTTCTGGGTCGCAAATACCATGAAGGGGTCAGGCAGTTGATGCACCTGGCCGCCGACCGTACACGTACGCTCCTGCATAGCTTCCAGTAAAGCCGACTGAGTCCGCGGCGAAGCGCGGTTAATCTCGTCCGCTAGGAGCAGGTTGACAAATACCGGTCCCTTGGAAAATTCGAAGGCTTTGCGCCCGGTATCGGGGTCGATATTGAGGATATCTGAGCCAATAATATCGCTGGGCAAGAGATCGGGGGTGAATTGGACCCGTCCGAAATGGAGATGAAGATGTCTAGAAAAAACACGTACGAGAGATGTCTTAGCGAGTCCGGGTGCCCCTGTCATTAAAATATGTCCACCCGACAAAAGACAGCAAACGGCTTCCGTAATCAGTTCTTCCTGGCCGAATATTGAGGTCGCCACTGCCCGTTTGAGATCCTGAACCGAACGCGCTGCCTCTTCCAGTGACATCGTCTCGTTTTGCATCGAATCCCCAGCCTTTCCAATTTTCATAAAAAATGCACCTCTTATCCTAACCCGGCAGACTATCTTCCCTCAAGAAGATGTCCCTGGATTGGCAGCAAGAAAATCCGCTAAAGCTTTTGCCACCTGCCCATGAGCAGGAAAAGAACGAATAAAAGCTCAAATAAAGGAAGCGCCTGATGCGACCATTTTTTCCCGATCCAGAGACCGGCGGAGCCGCTCTTGAGTATATCATTGTCTCGATTTTTGGTTTGGTCTTAGCCCTAAGCGCGATTGCCTTTGTGAGCCAAGCCGCGAAGCAAAAGCTTGCAGCAGTAGAAGCCAAGCTGGGGATCGAGTTTAATTTTGACGAATTGAATCCCTTTGAATAGGGCCGGCCGCAAGGAGGGGCATCGCCCATGGGCATTGAACTAACTGGAGCGGTCTGCGTGTGGGCTGCCTGCGAATTCTGCATCAACGCTTCGCGATTGGCGCATGGTCTCGAAGAATCTGCCAGCTGGCGTCGCCAATTCCTGGCTGATCCTGGAAAAGCGCGTCTTGCCCTCTGCGCATCATCCAACCAAGCCATAACGCTCTACCAAAAGCGGGAGGGCCAGTGGCTTTTGAGCTGCGACCAGCCTCCCTTGACCGTTCACATCCCGCGGTATTGGCGGATAGAGACTCGCATGAAATACGGGATGCTTTTTCTAGTCGAGCTCCCTATAACGGTGACTATCGTGATTTTGACTTAAAGGGACTTCATGTATTTCGTGGTCACCAAACTCACTTTTGAATCGCAAGCGACTTCGCGCGATGCGCGCGAACTCAGTCAACTGGTCGACAAACTCCGCCAGCGGTTTAAAATCAGCGTCCAGATCGCCGACGAGTTTCATAAGTCGGGCGTCGCCGCGGTAGTCGTGGCGGCTGTTCACAGCCAAGAAGAGCATCTCAGTAAATTAATCGATGACATAGCTGACAGCTGCGAAAACTCTGGCTTTGGGCGTATTCATTCCGAAAGTACTATTCTCGAAGATTTTGAAGCTTTCGCGGACGAGCCCGAACGGGTCTAATTCCCTAGGGAATTTTATTAAACTTTAATAAGGGGCATACGATGGGCTTGCTCGAAGGTAAACGCGGCGTTGTCATGGGGATCGCCAATGAACGCTCGATCGCAACCGGTGTTGCTCGCGCCTTGCACCGCGAAGGGGCCCAGCTGGCCATCAGCTATCTTCCCGATACGGGCGAACGCAAACGCAATGAAGCGCGCGTCCGGCAAGTGACCGATGTGATGCATCCCTTGTTTCTCGATGCCTGCGATGTTGCGCTTGATACTTCCATCGAAGAATTTTTCCAAGCTGCCGCCGCTGCACTTGGTCAAATTGACTTTGTTGTCCATTCCATAGCCTACGCACCAACCGAAGATCTTAAAGTACCCACCATCCATGCCAGTCGTGCTGGCTTTCTTCAAGCGATGGACATCAGCGTCTATAGCTTTCTCGCCATCGCCCGCGCTGCGGCCCCGCATATGAAAAACGGTGGAAGCATCTGCGCCATGACATATTATGGCGGCGAAAAAGTGATGCCAGGATACAACATGATGGGCATCTGCAAAGCGGCACTCGACACCTCCGTGCGCTATGCGGCTTCAGAATTAGGCGGGCAAAAGATTCGAGTCAATGCGATCAGCGCCGGTCCGGTCAAAACATTGGCTGCTTCAGCAGTGGGTGATTTTAAAAAGATGCTCGGCCTGTACGAGGGGACTTCACCATTACGGACTAATATAACAGCCGATGACGTCGGTGCCGCAGCTTGCTTTTTACTGAGTGATTACGGGCGCATGACGACGGGCGAGATTCTGCATGTTGATGGGGGCTACCACATTATGGGGATCACCGAAAACGCCGTGACTGATATACCGTGATTTACTCACCTAGTCGAACTGGGCGAGAGGAGCCTCTCGCTTAAGTTTTGGTTTTTCTTCTTCCCTTCCTCTGCGAGAATCTTAGAGAGCCTGTCGCAAAACCGTAGACAGTTGAGTTTGCTTCAACATTAAAATTGCACTCTGAACGATTAAGCTTTCGTACAGGAAGTTTTCATGACGCATAGTCCCTATCGACTTTTCTTGCAGAATCTCCGCAGGTATCGCGGCTATTATCTCTCGGGTATCCTGGCACTTCTCCTGACGAGTCTCACGGAAGTCCTCCTTCCTAAGTTTATCCAATGGAGTCTCGATCTCCTCACAAGCGAGAACGCCAATGAGCAGATCCCGGCCTTTTTTATTGCGGCAAATCGCGGGCAGACGCTCAATGTTTTGGTGTCTGCCTTGGTCGGAGTTCTCATTCTCGGATGGATCGGACGCGTCGGTTGGCGTCAAATTTTGGCTCGGCAAAGTCACCTAGCAGGCCATGAAGTCAAGACTAGGATGTGGAATATTTTAAAGGATCAACCCCTGTCTCTGCTCGAGCGCTATTCTCTCGGTGACCTTATGAACCGCGCAACAGCGGACTGGAATAAAATCCGCTTTATTCATGGCTTCACTCTTGTAACCGCTTTTGATTTGATTTTTTTCACGATCCTTTCAGTGACCTCCATGCTCATGATTCATCCCCAGCTGGCTCTCCTCTGCCTTCTCATGATTCCATTTCTCCCACGCCGTATCATCCGCATCAGTCGACGCGAATACCAGCAGCATCAATTTGCACAGGTCCAGCTGTCTCATCTGTCGGAAATCATTTCTCAAGCTCTGAAAACTATTCGCTTGCAGCGCGCTACCGCTAGCGAAGGAATCTGGCTCGACAAACTCAATCGAGAAGCCGAGGTCTATGCCGCAAGACAATTCGAAGTCCTCAAGACTGGCTGGCGAATTTTTATTTGGGGAGCACTTCCCTGCATCTTCGCATATGGAATCCTTTTTACTTTCGGTGTGACCAAAATCCAAGCAGGAGAACTCAGCATTGGTGCTTTTATCGCCTTGCAATCCTATGTCCTGCTCCTCCAAACACCACTTTTCGAACTGGGTTCCGTAATTTCTGAATGGCAGACTGGGTTTGCCAGTTATCAGAGAATCACCGAGCTTTACGATCTCGAGGAGAAAATCTCGCCGACGCCCGATAAGCTGATCAGCGAAAAATTCCAACCCGAACTTGCTCTCGAGCTACAGTCCGTCTCATTCAGTTACGATGGGAAGAGAAATGCCTTGCGTGATGTCAGCTTAACTCTGCCGCGAGGCGAAAAGCTGGGATTGCTCGGGCCCATCGGCAGTGGCAAGTCGAGTTTGATTCATCTCGTCGCAGGACTTCTTCCCATCGAACAAGGTTCGGCCCGAATTCACGGGCTTCCTCTGGGACAATCCGGGCGGGACTGGTTGACTCAGCAAATCACCCTCGTGTCTCAAAAACCTTTCCTCTTCGCGGGAACCATTCGCTACAATTTGAGCCCTGATGGACGTTGTTCTGAAAAAGAACTGGAAGACGTTCTTCAGTGCGTAGAGCTCTGGGACGATATCGATCAGTTCCCTGCCGGCCTCGATAGCTGGATCGGCGAGTGGGGCATAAACCTGTCAGGCGGGCAAAAGCAACGCTTGGCTCTTGCTCGAGCGCTGCTCAAACCCGCTCCTATTCTGCTCATCGATGACGGCCTCAGCGCTGTGGATTCTCTGACGGAAGCTCGCATTCTGGAGCGGCTTGATCGACGATTAGGGCAGCAGACGATGATCTGGGCGGCGCACCGGGCCTCGACGCTTCAACTTTGCCACCGGATTTTGCGAATGGAAGATGGACAGCTGCTCGAGGGTTCTTTGGAAAGTCAACCGTCAGGTGCCCTTGGATTTTCAAGTCAACTTCATCTGCTGCCCTGCGAGGTCTGACCATGCAAGCTCACGATACCGATACGATCGATCATCAGGGTGATTTCTCCGCAGTTATCGCGCTTTTTCGTTACGGTCGCGGAACCTACGGCCAGCTTTTGGGCGGCATCAGCCTCGTCATTATCTCGTCGGGAATTTTGATGTTCTCCGCCAAACTCATGGGCAGGCTCGCCGAACTTCTTATCAACGCGAGTCCTTCAATAGACATCTGGACGACAGTAGGAGGCATCCTGACCCTTGAGGTCATTCATATCGGCGTTTATTATCGCGGGCGTGTGAGCATCGCCTACGCCACCAACCAAGTCGCCCTATCAATCCGAAAGGCTCTGTTTGCCAAACTCACCCAATTGCCTTTGTCTTACTACGACCGTCAGCCCCTGGGCCGCACGATCACCCGACTGACAGCGGATGTTGAAGGCATCGAATCTTTTTTCAACAATACTATGCCGCGCGTTCTAACCGCTACTATCACGGTCGTATCGGTACTGGTTGCTATGCTGTTGACTGATTTTCACATGGGCTTTTATATTACCCTATCGAGTCTCCCTGCTCTTGTTTTCACCGTCATCATGCGTAAACCCGTCCGGTATTGGGTTCGCGATTATAAAAAGAAATCAGCTGCTCTTAACTCAAAGCTTGCCGAGTTCATCAGTGGGCTGCCCTTGATTAGAGTTTTTGGCTTAGAAAAATGGAGTGCCAAATCGTTTGAGGACTCATCAAAAGAATTATTGAGCTCGGCGTTCAGATTAATGAACTGGAACTCTTTTATCCGCCCTCTAGCAGCCTTTCTTTGTTCGCTTCCGATCGTCGTTATTTTGCTTTGGGGCGGGCACATGGTGCTGGATAAGACTATCACCATAGGGCTACTCGTTGCGTTTATTCGTTATGCCGAACGCTATTTTCGGCCGATCATGCAACTCTCGTTTGAATTGCATTTGATTCAGGACGCGATTGCCTCGAGCGAAAGAGTGCGTAAAGTGCTCAATGAAGAAGAAGAGGATCAAATCCTCGGCAAAAACGGGGACATTCGCCAAGAAATCCGTGGTAAAGTCGAATTTCGCAAAGTTTATATGAGCTACGATAAGCAGACTACGATCCTTAAAGGCATTGATCTGATAGCTGAAGCTGGCATGAGTATGGGATTGGTAGGACGCACAGGATCAGGGAAGACAACAACCGTCCACCTGATCCCGCAACTTTACCCTTGGCCAGATGGTGAAATCCTTATCGACGATATCCCTATACGGAGGTGGGATCGCAAACATCTTCGGGAGAATATCGGAATCGTATCCCAAGACGTCGTCATCTTTCAGGGAACCTTGAGGGAAAATCTGCTCATGACAGCGCCCCTTGGGCGCAGCATTTCCGACCACGAACTGCTCTCAGCCTGCGAGCGCACTGGCTTGGGCCAGATCCTGCGAAAATTGCCGGGAGGTTTGGACGCAACGATTCAGGACAGTGGCACGAATCTCAGCATGGGCGAGCGTCAATTGCTGGCTTTTACCCGCATGCTCCTCCGCAGTCCGGCCATTCTAATCCTCGATGAAGCGACGGCTAATATCGATGAGCCTTGCGAAGTTTTGATTCAAAAGGCTATCTTGGAGCTATTAAAGGATCGCACCTGCTTTATCATTGCGCATCGATTGAGCACGATTCAACATTGCGATCGGATTTTGGTTTTTGAAAATGGGCAGATTGTTGAACAGGGGCCACATGCGCATCTTTTGAAGTCCCAGGGACTCTATTCAAAACTAGTAAAGAGACAGATGGCCCATGCATTTATATGAACAGATAGAAGAACTTCGACGCCAGCAAACTCGCCCTAGCGAAACGCGCAAGCCCATCCTTTTACTTGATATCGACGACACTTTAATCGATTGTCGTCATCGCAAGCATAAAGTCTTCATGGACTTCATTGCACAAGCCGAGGTTCGTCGGACTTTTTCTACGGAATGTGATCAGCTTGCCGCCTTGTCCCCAGAAGCGGTACGATATCGTGTTCACGACAACCTAAAATCCTTGCAGATCAAAAATCAGGAGTTTGCTGCCGCCCTGTTCGACTTCTGGCGGCAGCACTACTTTACTTTTCCCTATTTAATTCAGGATCAAGCCTTCCCAGGAGCCGTACCCTTCGTTGAAAGATCTCATCGATCGGGTCTGGCCCTTGTTTATTTAACGGGCCGTGATCAAGCGGGTATGGGCCGTGGTACATTTGAATCTTTGACTCAACTTGGATTTCCCACGCAAGGGCCCGACATACACTTTATGTTAAAGCCTGACGTTAACATGGGTGATTTTGAATTCAAGCGCCTGGCGCTCGAAGAAGTCGCTCAATTGGGTCCCGTAATCGCCGCCTTTGAGAATGAACTGGGAAATTTGAATGCCATGGCCCAGCGCTTTCCAGAAGCGGCCGTCTACTGGCGCAAAACTCTCTATGCACCCGATCCTCCAGAACCGCACGAAAGAGTTCAGATCCTCTTCGATTTCCCCTCTCCTCCCCTTTAAAAGCTTGAGAACGCCGGAAGGAATCAGCGCGTCGCCATTCCCAGTCAAGCCGACCTCTCTTTCCCCGCGCCGCAAAAAGCGGTAAAAGGAAGAGTTCCCCTTCTTCTTGCTAACTTATTTTTTCGAGCACTACTTCTTTACGCGATCGCGATCCAAGGAGCTCCTCATGACACATGCCAGAACCTATCTGCTTGCTCTCGATCAAGGTACCACCAGCTCACGCGCTCTGCTCATCGACAGCGAAGGCAACATTGTCAAACAAGCCCAAAAGGAATTTGAGCAGTTTTTTCCTGAGCCAGGCTGGGTCGAGCACGATCCCGAAGAGATCTGGCGGAGCCAAAGCACCGTCGTAAAGCAGGTGCTTGAGGGCCTCGGTACCGATGCGACTATCGCCGGTGTCGGAATTACCAATCAAAGGGAAACCAGCATCATATGGGATAGAAAAACCGGGCAAGCTATCCATAAGGCAATAGTTTGGCAAGATCGCCGCACGGCGGAACTCTGCGAGACATGGAAAAATTCCGGTCTTTCTCCTATCGTGCAGGAGAAAACCGGACTAGTTATCGATTCCTATTTTTCAGCGTCAAAAATAAGCTGGATGCTCGATCACGTGCCGGGCGCTAGGGCTAAAGCTGTGAAAGGCGAATTGGCTTTTGGCACCATTGATTCCTGGTTGATCTGGAAGTTAACAGGCGGTCGGCTGCATGCGACCGATGTCACCAATGCCAGCCGCACGATGCTCTACAATATTCACAAAGGGGAATGGGATCAGGAGCTTTTAAAGCATTTCAATATTCCCGCCAGCCTTTTGCCCGAAGTACGTTCCTGCAGCGAGATCTATGCACCGATCGAGCGACAGCTTTTCGGAATAGAAGCTCCTATCGCGGGCGTGGCCGGAGATCAGCAAGCCGCGATGTTTGGCCAGCAATGCATTGAGCCGGGCATGCTTAAAAACACCTACGGAACGGGTTGCTTTCTGATGCTCAACACGGGGACCAGCCCCATTCAGTCGCAGCAACGACTCCTCACTACGATTGCCTGGAAACTCAAGAATCAAACTGTCTATGCCTTAGAAGGATCTGTTTTTGTCGGAGGCGCTGTCGTGCAGTGGCTGAGAGATGGAATGGGTCTGATCGAACATTCTGCCGACATCGAAGCTTTAGCTGCGCAGGCTAAAGATAATGGAGGCGTCTACTTTGTGCCAGCTTTTACTGGCCTGGGAGCTCCTTACTGGGACCCTTATGCGCGCGGAACCATTATTGGGCTGACCCGTGGAACAAAACGGGAACATATCGCTCGCGCCGCCTTGGAATCGATCGCTTATCAAACCCGTGACGTCGTCGAAGCCATGCGCGCTGATGCAAAGATCCCTCTCAAGGAACTTCGCGTTGATGGAGGAGCTTCGATCAATCGGCAGCTCATGCAGTTTCAGGCTGATATTCTGGGTGCAAACGTGGTTCGCCCTCGGCATTTGGAATCAACAGCGATGGGGGCTGCATACTTTGCTGGACTATCAACAGGCTTCTTTGCGAGCCTTCAAGACATCAGCCGTCTCTGGCAAAAGGAGGCTGTATATCAAGCAAAAATGGATCAAAAGCAGGTGCACAAGCTCTACGCCCGCTGGCAGTCGGCAGTCAAACACGCCAGCGGTTGGGCTAAGGAAGAGCTCGACTAGTCGAATAATCGCTGCGTTGGCTTTCTCGCATCGCTCTTTTTCCAAACCCTCGGGGAGACTTGATCGGAGGCTGCATGTAGGCCGAAGAGAAAGGCCAGCTGGCAAACAGCCGCAGCTATCCATCGTCCGAAGGAAGGTGACGTCGAGGTCAAGCCTACAGATGGAGATTTCTTAAGCTCTGCGGCGACCACCTTCAAGTTCGCTTTTGGTTTTTTAATGGAAAAGGTCGGGTCCGAGAGGACCGGCGTATAATACATGAGAGTAGGCATCCAACCGAGCTGAGAGGCTGAGGACTGGCGTGATTCTCTAGTCTTACGCATGAGTCATACTCCGGAATACCAAGGTATGGGAGTTCATTCTCCTAGAGCCCCTCTCAAAAAGGCGATTTCTTCGTTGCTTGTCAGAAAAAAATCCTCATTTACCGTATGTAAACTCCGGTTTTTTTCTTCCGCGCGCCTTGATATCCCCTTTTTGAGACGGGCTCTAGCAATCTCACTTTCCTTCCTAAAGCAAGATTGCGACCAACTCATTTCACCAATATTACCAAGCATTTATACCACCTTCCCCAGTTCGACTTCACCCCTTTTGAGGCTTTTCCGCTAAGCCAAGTGGCGAAGCGCGCAATATCCCTCTGCGCCTGAGCGAACTATAGAGACAAGTTAAGATGCATCCTTCTAGACGCAATACCGGACCATCAAAAATTTCTGAGAGGTATTAGGGTAACAAGTGAGGGTTTTTGACATACCTTCTCCTGTTCTCTCTTTTGCTGCGGAGCTCCTTGATGCCAAAATCCTATATCTTTCAGGCTGTTGCATTGATCGTCACGGTCTCTGGCCCCCTTGCCTGTCATCCAAAAAAGAGCCAAAACTCGAACTCCTCCAGCGCGACGAACTCGCTCCTGCAGCAAGACCTCGAGCCTTCTCACCAGCGCACGACCTGGGAAGGTTGGGGAACTTCCCTGTCTTGGTGGGGAAAAGCCCTCGGAACAACGCCCTATGAAAGCACCTATGCGGACCTGATTTTTACCGAAAAAAGTACCCCTATTCACAATAAAAATCTTCCTGGCCTTGGCTTCAATATCGTTCGCTACAACGTCGGGGGTGGTGGACAAGACGGCGATGTTTCTGAAATCAAGGAACAAAGACCCAAAGATTTTCCTTGGTACAAAGATATCGATGGCTATTGGGTGAACTGGAATAGCAAAGATCCGAATTCATCAAGCTACAACTGGGAGCGCGATCCCGAACAACGATCGATGCTCCAAGCCGCGGTGAGTCGAGGTGTCACGCAAGTAGAATTTTTTGCGAACGCCCCCATGTGGTGGATGATGGACAGCAAAAGTTCAGCTGGGGGCAAACTCCAAAAGTGGAATCGGCGGGACTTTGCTTTATATCTTGCCAATGTCATCGCTCAGGCCAAATCCCGATGGAACGTCAACGTAACTTCGATCGAACCTTTCAACGAACCTGAGTCAGGATTCTGGGACTACCCGAAACTTCAGGAAGGCTGCAACATTTCTCAGGGAGAGCAAAAAGAGATCCTTGGCCTTCTGCGCGAAGAGCTAGACAAACAAAATTTGGATCCTAAAATAACAGCCTCCGATGAAAACTCGATGGATCAGGGATTAAGAACCTATCAAGATTTTCAGAAATCAAAAATCAAAGTCAACGGCACCCAACGACGCGTGAGCGATTTGGTCGAAAAAGTGAACGTTCATAGCTATAAAGGTCTAGAAGCCTGGCGTAACAACAACACACGCCACGACTTTAAAAAAGCGGTTGGCGATAAGCGTCTTTGGATCTCAGAATTTGGCGATTCGGAAGGGGGTGGTGCCGAGCTTGCTCAGACCCTGATGGAAGATATCAATCATCTTCAACCCCAAGCTTGGGTTTACTGGCAAGTCATTGAACCCTCTTCAGCTTGGGGTTTGATGAACGCTAACTACGGCCAAGGTGTCGACGATAAAAATCGCGGTGAAACCTCTTGGATCTATGGAAAGTATTATGTCATGGCCCACTTCAGTCGCTATATCAAAGCGGGTATGAAAATTATCGAGCAGAACGATCCTTGGAGCATAGTCGCTTACGACGAGGGTAGGCGCATCCTCAATATCGTCACGGTGAACCGTGATGGCGGAAATCGCCGCCTTGATTGGAATCTTGAAGCTTTTGGGGTTCAAAATCAGCAGCAAGTGGAACTCGTCACGACGGCATTAAACGCGACCCGTCTTTGGGAAACGAGCTCGATTCAGCTGGCTGGAAAAAGACTGCAACTTGAAACGGCCAATGAATCGATCACCTCAATCAGCATCAAACTCTAAGAGATCAGGCGATCTCATGAATCTCTGACTGCAAAAAGAGACAGAAAAGTAGTTCGGCTCCTGTGGGTTAGAGCGCTACCTTATTCACCCGAAGGATCGAGTCGAAAGCCAGGTATTTAACACCCATCAAGCCTCTAGAAAGCCTCTGATAGAGGCTTTTTTTGCGTCTGTACCAAGACCTCAGCCTCAACCATCTCTTCAAACTGCCGATCTCCTTGCTAGGCAAAAATGGAACTGTCTGAAGGAGTCACACCATGATAAGAAGCATTTTAACGACACTAGTCTGCCTCCTGGCCTTTCTACTCAATGCGACCGGCCAGAGCCAAACCAGGAGTCAAGTCTATGGGGATAACCTAACCAAGCAGGCTCAGACCTTTTATGTTCGCGCTGATACTGGAATGACGACCTTTGATAGCGAGGCGGCTGGCAGTAAAGAAACCAGATCGACCCAAGACTTCGAAGTGGGCGGTTGGTTGGGCGAGACGCGCCTCGCGGGAATCAAGGTTCAATCGCGCGAGGACGATGTGCCTTTTGAATTGAATCAAAGCCAACTGGCTAACAAGTTTACCGACGTTCGCATGATGGCGCGCCTGTGGTGGTTTATTCCTTCAGTCGGTGTGAGCCTCTCTGAAGTCGATGTATCGCGAGCCGATGTCAAGACAGTGGGCCTTTTTGGAACAGGCTTGAATGCTGGCTTAGGCGTCAATGTGAATCTCTACCCGGGCATTCTTTTTTCTGGCGATTTCATGAAAGTGAAGAGCAACCACGTTTACGACAAACTTTCTCAGTCTGATAACTTAGGCGATAGGGACGAAATCGATGGGCACATTGCCTTTGATCTGACCGAACGCGTCGTCGATCTGATCGTCGGCTATCGGGTCCGCAAATATGAAATTGAAACAGCGGCGGAAGCCTATAGCGAACAGGCCCAAGGTGCTTATGCAGGAATTCGTTTGGGACTCTATTTCTAATGCTACTGGCTCAGTTGAGGCTGATGTCTCGACCCGCGACCATTAGCTTTACGAGATTGCGATCATCAGCGCCATGAATCAGGGCGCTGATGCGCCCACTGGAGTCGGGAAAACGGCCCCAGCGCCTTTCCAGAGATTTCTTCCGCCCGAGATCGAGAATCTGCACATCAGCGTCATATCCCTTTTCAAGTGATCCCAGGTGCATTTGGCCAAGAGCTTTTGCGCTACCGAGCGTAGCCAAGTAAAATAGCATTTCAGGCGTCACGGGAGCTTGCAGCAACTGCGCTATTTTATAGGCTTCGTTCATCGTCTGCCAGAGACTTAAGGAAGTTCCGGCTCCTACATCTGTCCCTAGACTGAGTTTGATCCCTTGTTCGGCATAAGAACTCAAAGGCATCAATCCACTGCCCAAAAAGAGGTTTGATGTCGGACAGTGGCTGACGATTGACTGTCTCTGCAAGAGGAGATCGCGTTCACGAGGACTCATATAGATGCAATGGGCTAGTATCGTCCGTGCACCCAAGAGCTCAAACTGATCATAAACGTCGAGGTAGTCCAAAGCTTTCGGATAGAGCTGCCGCACCCATTCTATTTCTGCTTTATTTTCTGCGTAGTGAGTCTGCAGGTAGAGGGTCGCGTCGCTTTTTAGGAGGTGACCGAGATCGGACAGCAGACCTGGCGTGCAGCTTGGCGCAAATCGAGGCGTTAAGGCATAGAAAAGGCGATTGTACTTTTGATGCCATTTGGCGATTAAATCTTCGCTAGCTTTGAGATCTTGGGCTGCCGGCACAAGGAGTTCTCGCGGTCCGTGTTGATCCATGCTGACTTTACCAATGATAGCTCGTAGGCCTCTTGTTTCGAACGCTTGAAACAATTGATCCGTAGCCAAAGCATCGGACGAGCTGTACGCGACAGCAAAGCTCGTCCCCTGTTTAGCGAGCTCAAGCGTAAAGGCATCGGCGCGCTTTGGGTTCTCGGGATCGCTGCCGCGGAATCTAATCTCTTCGGGGAAAGTGTAAGTATGGAGCCACGGCAAGAGCGATGGCGCACAAACGCCGATCATATCCATCTGTGGAAAATGGAGATGACTATCGATGAATCCTGGCATCATCAGAAAGGGCCTTTCGTCTTGCACGGCAACGCTCGGCCACCGCTCTATAATGACTTCTGCCCTACCCTTATCGGCTATGCGCCCTTTGCCATCGATCAAAAGGCCAGCATCTTCCATATATTCCAGGGCAAAACCCTGAGGAACTGAAGCATCAGGTTTGGTGTGTAGCAGAGCTGCGCGCAGTATTTTCAAGAAAGACTCCCGAGTCTATGGGCTGAGGAGGTAAAAAACTTATTCCTCGATGACGTTTAGGAACAAATTCAATGTCTCTCAATATAGCACGAGAGCGGGAGTACTTTCCTTATTGAACAAGAGTTGGGAGCCATTCATTCAATCGGACCTTGAGCTCTTGAGCGGTCTGGCGAAAGCTCGCGAGCCTTTCTTCGTCAGTGCCGACGACGCTTGCGGGATCCTTGAGTGGCCAGTGCAGTCGCTGCACCTTTCCTGTCCATGCTGGACAAACTTCCTCTGCGCAGAGAGTCACCACAACATCGAGTTGTGAGATAAAATCCCGAGGAAGATCGGCTACACTTTTGGAATAAGCTCCTTCTGTCGTGATCCCCATT
>CANJJY010000025.1 GCA_947474445.1 Oligoflexaceae bacterium | reverse complement strand
GATCGCCCCTCCGTAGGAATCGGGATAGGCCCTGACGCGATTGGCAATGAAGGTCAGACCCGTCCATCGCCGCGCATTGATATGCGAGAGGCGCAAGGCGCCACCCGATCCCGCTTCGTTGGCAAAAAATCGCAGGTTATCCAGCTGCGCGGTCTTCTCATTGCTGATCGCCAAGAGTTCAAGCGCTCCGCCGACCTCGCTCGCATAGTTGTAGCGGAAGGTGCTGTTGGCGATGTGAACGCGCGCGGTGTTGAGCAGCATAAGAGCTCCTCCCCTCCGCCAGTAGCGAAAGGATCCTTCGCTATCGTTGGCTCGTGCATATTCAAAAATCGTGTAGGTCGCATCGAGTTCGCCCTTGGTCGCTTCCTGCGTGCAGCTGGGATCAGGGCAAAAGAGGATTCCATACCACCCTGGGTCGCGCAGCGTGGCCGTCAGGCGGATGGCTTGGGTCTCGGTCCCCTTGAAGGCGAGCTTGCCACCGAGGACAGTCCACTTATAAGCCCCCTCGAATATGATGGTGACACCCGCTTCGACGGTGAGCGATGCACCTTCCGGCAGCAGAATATCACCTTGCACACGGTACGGGGAACCCGCGGCCGTCCAGACCTGTGAGGTCAGGGTACCAGCCGCAACCTTGGTCCCCGGCGCGGTGGGGAGATCGCTGACTTTTTCGCCAGGCTGCGGGATCTGAACGGCTTCATCGCTGCCGATCGGCAGGGAGGCCGAGCCCATCGGTACCGTTGCTGTCGATGCAGGAGACTCGGGAGAGTCAGATTTTTGATCTTGGCCCGCGGAGCTTCCTTCGGTCGGCGCACTCCCTCCGCCCGAACTCTTCTGGGTTTTGCACTGGGGAAGAAGAGCCATCCATGCCGTTAGAATAAATCCGGCCCATGAAAGTTCAAAGTATCGCAGCATGGTCAGGGCCCTCACTAAAGGACTTTGCCGAGGTGCGTGGGTACTTTGAGGACCTGCTTGAGCCCCTCTAAGCCGCGCACCAATTCATCGCGTTTGGGTCCAAAGCTCAGACGGACATAACTATTCAATCGCGAGGGAATATGACTGCGGCGATGACCGGGATTCACATCAAAGAATTTTCCCGGCACGGTGATGACTTTGTGCGGCAGAGCAGCGTCAAAGAACTGCATCCCGTCGCGCAAAGCCTCAGGAAGACTACTGAGCTGGGCAAAACAATAGAAGCTACCCCGCGGCTTTTGCACCAATTTGAGGCCGAGCTGCGCGATTCCATCCATCATGAGCTGACGCTTGATGGTGAACTCCGTTTGGATAATCCGAGCCTGGGCATCAGCCTCGCTCCTATCCAGCAAGGGAACGACCGCTCTCTGAATGGGATGGGCAGCTCCCCCGTCGAGAAAGGAACCAGCCGACGCAAAGCGCTGGATTATAGCCTTTGGACCTATCGTCCAGGAGATCCTCAAACCGGGATAGCGCCAGTTCTTGGTGAGCCCATCGACGAGTATGACCATATCGCGATTGACGTCTTCAACGTAGGCCGCAGCCGAGAGCGAGGCCTGTTCCCTCGCGATGTCATCGTAGATATAGTGAGAATAAAACTCGTCAAAAATCAGAGCGCAGCGGTAGCGCCGGCCGACGCCGACATAAGCTTCCAGCTCGCGTCCAGCGATGACTTGCCCAGTAGGATTATTGGGATTGGACAAGAGGACCGCACCGAGGCCACGCGCCACGATTTCTTCCTGCAGCTGAGCCGCGGTCGCTTGAAAACCGTCAGCTTCCTGAAGGAGGATAGGAATCGGCACAAAACCTTTGAACGCGTCAAACAGCTCTTCGTAGGCAGTATAATCAGGTAGATAATGCCCGAGATGGACTGGCGCTAAAGACGCGACGACGCGGGCCAGCCCACTCCGGCCGCCCGAGGAAATCGCGACATTTTCGTAGGTATACTGGGACGCGAGCCCTTGGCGATAGCGGGCGTTATAAAGCGTTGCGACCGCCTCGCGCAGTTCGCGGATGCCGGCCACGGGACTGTATTCGCTGCAGGAGGGATCGATGTCCATCTGGGTCAGCCGGTGCTCGCCGATGGCGAGCGGCCCCGTTTCCGGTGCCCCTTGACCTAGATTCGCCCAGAGGGGCGACCCATAGGCGAATCCTTCTTGCTGCGCGCGCGTCATCACGTAGATGACGCCTGTATTAGGCACTTCCCGAAAGCTGGGAAAGGTGTCGGGACTGATGGGATGGGTATCGATTGATCGGCGATTCACGGTTACGACCTTTCTTCTCAAGGCTCGGGTCCATGATAGGCGCCAGACCCGAGTCCAAACAAGGGACATTCCAAGGAGCTCTCAAGTTTTTGGAATAAAAGCCCCAGACGGGTAATCGGCGAGCAGCGACGTCAGACATCGATAGGAACTTTCATCCATCCCCAAAAATTCGTACCCGGCTCCCCTCGGGAGTTTTTGGCCTTCAGGCCGATGCCAGCGACAGACAGCTCGGCCGCCGAGGGGCGAAAAGTTTTGGTCGTCAAAGCTCACCTTGAATTCAATCTCCTGTCCGAGTATAGGCAGAGGTCCCGGGACATGTATAAACATTCCACCTCGACCAATATTGATTTTTTGATCTGCAGACGCGGCCGCAAAACTATAAAAGCTTAGCTCGAGTTTTCCCATCACAGAAGCGGCCGGCCCAAGCCCCCGCACCAGGGCGTCAGGCCTCAGCAGGTCCTTCACCTTTTGCAAAACAAGGTCGATTTCAAAGGGTTTGGAAAATAAGGCCTCAGCTCCCAGATCAAAGGCCTCGATTTCTTCCGCAGCGTCACCACCGGTCAGCATCAAAATAAAGGGACGCTTTACATTCTGCCCTTTAGCAAACTGCAGAAGTGTGAACCCATCCGCTTCCGGCATGCGCGCATCGGAAATGACTACATCGATCGATTGCGCGTTGAGGATAGCGATCGCCTCGTTACCGTTGAAGGCCCGGTGCACGTGATAGCCTTCAAGCTCTAGCTCGGAGGCCATGAAATCGACCAGTTCTTCTTCGTCATCCACGTAAAGAACGGAAAAAGGAGGACGGGGGCTAGACTTTTGTCCTTCATCGGGCGCTTGCTTCATACACCGATTCCCTCAAGCTTTTCGCGACGCTCGCCTTTTTGTGTTCTGTAGCAGATATCGTAACTTGGATTGAAAGAAACTTTCCAGTTATTTTCCTGCTCTTATCTGGGAGTAGCGCGAGAGCCGTCTGCCGAGATTTTTTTTTGGTAAAAAATCCTTAAGTTAAGACTTTCTGCTACCATTGACTTAGGCTCTTTCGGAGAGGTACGCTGACTTTAACTCTATTCGTATAGTTAAAGGTCTTTATTTGCTTTTTCCCGCAATTGGAAAAGCAAATTGCGACGCGTGCTCTTCGGCTTCACTTTCCCTTTGCAGCTAAAGGCTACCGCATGCAAATCGCAGATGGCGTCCTCAAGGAGTTTATTGCCGAATTCAACGAAATGCTCGAGCGCATGGGGCTTGGCTTGTCATCGCCTGACTCCCATCGGGATCCTGTTGAATTAGTGCGCAGCATCTATCGCGACATTCATACGATCAAAGGCAATGCCATGATGTTCGGCTTGCCTCTCACCGGCCGCCTCACCCACGCGATTGAGAACCTGCTCGATCTCCTGCGGCAAAAGAAAACACCCCTGTCGCCCGAGCTCGTCACGCAGCTGCTGGGCGGCCTCGATTATCTCCAGCAAATTTCGCTTTCACTGTCCCAGCACAAACACGAACCGCAGATCGAATCGGCCATCAATCAATCGGTTGCTTCATTTGAAGCGTTCTACCTGCGGCTCAATGCATCAGAGACAGCAGTGCCAACCGGCGCCAGTGAACCCCAACCAAACATCGCCGCTGCAGTCGCGGCTCCGGCGTCATCTCCATCAGCCGAGGCGGTTCAGCCCAACATCGAACGCGTCGCGGCCAAGTCCAATGCTGAAGAAGGCATCCAAGAGACGATCCGGGTCAATGTCCAGGTGCTCGACAACATCATGAACATGGTCGGCGAATTGGTCTTGGTCAAAAATCAAATGCAGCAGCGGGTCAAAAATCTCCATGAAGAAGACGTGCAGATCAGCCAGAGACTGAGCGTAATCACCTCGGAGCTGCAAACCGAAGTGATGAAGACGCGGATGCAGCCGGTCGGCAATGTCTTGAACAAATTTCATCGCATCTGCCGGGACCTCGCTTCCGAGTTAAAGAAAGATATCTCTCTCGAGATTCTCGGCGCCGAAACCGAGCTGGACCGTGCGCTCCTCGAGGCGATCCGCGATCCCCTGATGCACATTGTCAGAAACAGTATCGATCACGGGATCGAAACCCCCGAAGAACGCCGTCGGCATCAAAAGCCGGGTCAAGGCAAGGTATCGATTTCCGCGTTCCATGAAGGCGGGCAGGTGATCATCCAGATCTCCGACAATGGCAAAGGCATCGATGTCGAGAGAGTGCGAAAGAAGGCCCTAGAAAAGGGCTTGATCACCGGCGACAAGCCGCTGACGGAAAAAAACATTTTGGATTTGGTTTTTCATCCTGGGTTTTCTACCGCAGAGAAGATCTCCAACGTTTCAGGTCGCGGAGTCGGCATGGACGTCGTGAAGACCAACATCGAAAAGATCGGTGGAACGGTCGAGCTCGAATCCAAGGCAGGCCAAGGCACCGTGACGACTCTGCGCATTCCCTTGACTCTTGCTATCATTCCAGCGCTGATCATTGCCTGTCAAAATCAAGCCTTCGCCATTCCGCAGGGTCGGATCGTCGAACTCATCCAGATCGACCCGAGCACGAGCGAGATGCATCTGGAATCGATCGAAGGCTCGCCCTTCATTCGCTTGCGAGGCCTGCTCATCCCCATCATCCCGCTCCAGGATCTTTTTTCTAAAACAAAGCCCTTCAGCGGCGGGTCTCGGCCGGTGCAGACCAGCAACGAGTATGGCATCCTCAGCATTGTCATCCTCAGCTCCGAGGGCAGTACCTTTGGAGCAATCGTCGATGATATCTATGACTCCACAGATATCGTCGTCAAGCCGCTCGGCTCGGGTCTCGATGCTGTCAAACTGTTTTCAGGAGCGACCATTCTCGGGGATGGCTCGATCGCTCTGACCATCGATGTTACCGGTATAGCCGAACAGGCGAACATCAAAAACCGCGCTAAGGGCCAGACCGAACAAAAGATTTCAGCCGAAACTATGCGCCTCAGGGATTCCACTGATTATCTCGTCGTCGAGCTGAGTGAAGCGGGTCAGTATGCTTTGCCTCTCAGCACGGTTCATCGACTGGAAAAGATCGCGATCAGGGACATCCAGATGTCGGGCGAATTCAAGGTCTGTCTATACCGCGACGCGATCCTGCCGATCTTTTCGCTGTCTAAGATTCTCGGCTACAAGGAAGAAAGAGACGATGTCGATGCCTCAGTCATCGTCCTATCACGCAAGGGCCGGCTCTATGGCTTGCGCGTGGCCGGCATCCTAGACATCATGACCAGCGATGCCGAGATCGATCCGACCGTCAGCCAAAGACGCGAGATCTGTGGTGGCTTCATTCAGAATACGGAAGTCTACACCATCATCGATCCTTTCGCGGTGCTCGACAACTGTCATCCTGGAGCCGATGGCGGTATCGCCGCTCCCGATGATCCTGCCGCCGAACAGGCACGCAAAGTGCAACGCAAAAAACGCCGTATTCTCCTCGCCGAAGACAGTCGATTCTTTCGCAACCAGATTACGCACTTCTTGCAAGATTCGGGATACACCGTGGTGGCTGCGGAAGATGGTCTAAAGGCCTTTAATATCCTCAAATCATCCGAAGGCAAGAGCTTTGACCTTTTGCTTTCCGATATAGAAATGCCAAACATGACAGGCCTTGAACTGGCCGAAGCGGTCCGCGCCGAGCCCGGGGCCAAGACCCTACCCATGCTCGCTATTACCAGTCGCTATGCCGCCAACGATATCGCTCGGGGAGCCAAAGCGGGCTTTGATCAATATCTCGAAAAACTCAATCGTGATGAGCTCATCAAGCACATCGACGCAAGCTTAGGAGTAGTCGCATGAATGCCAGTGCCAATGCAGGTGTCCTCTCGCATAGCGGTTCCGATGCAAATGCTCATGCAAATGCGCAAAAGACCCAGCAATACTCAGCCTTTTATGTCCATAAGCATCTTTACGGCATCGACGTGCAAAGCGTTCAGGAAGTCGTAAAACCCATGCCCGTGACTCCCGTGCCGCATGCTCCTCCCTACGTGATAGGACTCATCAATCTGCGTGGACAGATCGCCACTGCCGTCGGGCTTCTGGAGCTATTTGAGACGGGGAAAAAGTCGACTCCCGACATGATGAACATTATCTGTAACATCGAGGGTAATCTGATCTCGCTGATGGTCGATGAGATCGGCGACGTGTTGGAAATGACCCGCACAGATTTTGAGGAAACGCCAGCCACTGTCCCTGTAGCCGTTGCGCGTTTGCTCGAAGGAGTCTTCAAGACCAAAGATGCCCTGATGAGCGTCGTCAGCATCGAAAAGGTAGCGGCCGAAATAGGTATCAAGAAAAAGTCATAAACCCATGCCGTCGAAAAGAGGATCTCATGAGCGAAGGTGTAAAGCACTTGGGCAGTATCATCGGGAGAGTCGAAAGTTCAACGATCAGTCCTTTGAGCTCTTTACCGACTCTAGGCGATCAGCTTGAGCTTTTTGCCATGCTCGACAGCGCACCAACCAACATCCTCTTCGCTGGTCGCGACTATGTGATCCGCTTCGTCAATAAAAAGAGCCTGGAGACATTGCGCTCGCTTGAACGGCAGATACCGATACGAGCTGAGCAGGTTGAAGGCTCTTCGATCGATATCTTCCACAAGAACCCCAGCCATCAGCGGGGTCTCTTGAATGACCCACGCAATCTACCCCATCGCTCCGTCATCACCCTTGGGACAGAAAAGCTCGATCTTCTCATCACGGCCATCTACGATAGAAAAGGCGAATACGTCGGCACCATGGTTACCTGGGACGTTGTCACCAAGCAATTAGTGGCTGATGAAGAACTCGCGCGCATGAAGTCGATGATAGAGAACGCGCCTATCAATATTATGACAGCCGACCTCAATCTCAACCTCACCTACATGAACCCCAAGAGCCGCGAGACTCTCAAACGGCTCGAAAAGTATCTGCCCATGCCGGTCGATCGCTTGATTGGTCAGAGCATCGACATTTTTCACAAGAATCCGGCTCATCAGCGCACGATGCTTGCCAGTGAACGGAACCTTCCCCACCAAGCTAAGATTAAAGTAGGTCCCGAGACCCTCGATCTCCTCGTCAGCCCCATGTTTGATCAAAACCGTCGCTACCTCGGCCCCATGGTGACCTGGGATATCATTACGAGTAAAGTGGAGCTCGTGCGCAACATCGGAGAAGCTTCGAAACTTCTCGCGGCGGCTGCGGCCGAACTCAACGCGACGGCCGCGCAGATGTCAGAAAACGCTTCCCGCGTCAGTCGCGAGTCTGATTCGGCGGCCAGCGCTTCTGAGGAAGTCACCCGCGGCGTGCAGGCCGTGGCGACTAACACGGAAGAGATGGTGGCCGCTATCAAAGAGATCGCGCGCAATACAGGCGACGCATCGACGGCGACAAGCGCCACGGCCCGTGAAGCCGATGCAACCAACCTGACCATCGCCAAGCTCGGCGAACGTAGTCAAGAAATCGGCAACGTCATCAAAGTGATCAGCTCCATTGCGCAGCAGACCAACCTGCTGGCGCTCAACGCCACGATCGAAGCGGCCCGAGCCGGCGACGCGGGGCGTGGTTTTGCCGTCGTCGCTAACGAAGTGAAGGAATTGGCCAAGCAGACGGCAAAAGCTACTGAAGAAATCACCTCCAAGATCGGTGGGATTCAGACCGACACCCACTCCGCCGTCAATGCCATCGGTACGATCACCAAGAGCATTCAACGCATCAATTCCATCGCCTCCGCCATCGCTGCTTCCGTCGAGGAACAGCAGGCGACCACTGCCGAGGTCTCGCGCGTGGTCCAGGAGTCGGCAAAGGGAGCGCAAAACATCACCGATTCCATCAGATCCGTGTCGACCGCTTCATCGGAGACACGATCAGGCGCCTCACAGGTCCTTGATGCCTCGAAATCGCTATCAGAATTAGCTCAGCGATTGCAAGATCTCGTGAAGAGCATCGAAGTATAACGCTCGTTCAGTTAAAGGTTCTGCTATGAAAATTCTGATCGTCGATGATTCCGTGGTCGTGCGAAGCCTCCTCAAGCGGGTCGTCAGCGGCATCGAGGGCGTCACCGATGTGGGAATCGCGGCGAACGGGCTCATCGCCTGTGAAAAGCTGCTCCACGATAAGTTTGAACTCGTCATTCTCGACATGGAAATGCCTGAGATGGACGGTCTCGAGACCCTCCGCGCCTTGCAGGAGAGAAAAATTGCGGCGCGCTGCCTCATTTTCGCCTCGAGCACCCAAGCGGGCGGACGCTCTGCCATGGAGGCTTTTCGTCTCGGCGCATACGATGTAATTGCGAAGCCGGTCTTTGAAAATTTTTCTCCCGATCAGCTCTTTGAACGGATCGATGCTTTGATCAGTCCGAAGATTCGGCTCTTTCTCAAAGGCCTGATCGAACAGACGCCAGCCAACGAAGGCCGCCGTCAGCCAATCCCCACCACATCCTCGCCCGCGGTGGCCGGCAGTTCACCGAGCCCCTGGCCGCGCGGCGACGTTCGCACCTTCAGACCTGAGGTTCTGGTCATTGCAAGCTCCACAGGTGGGCCGGCGGCTCTCGAAGCTGTCCTCGCGCATATCAAGGGCCCAACTTCGATTCCTATCCTCATCGCTCAGCACATGCCCCCCTACTTCACTAAAAGCCTGGCCGATCGACTCGGGGAAATCACAGGCATGCCCGGCGGAGAAGGTCGCAACGGCGAAGTCATCCTTCCGGGACGTATCTACGTAGCGCCTGGCGATTACCATATGACCGTCATCGCGCGCGATGGCCGGCATTTCATTGGCCTCGATCAATCGAGTCCCATTCTCCACGTCCGGCCCGCCGCCAATCGCCTGATGCTTTCCGTCGCCGCTGTCTACGGCAAGAAAACTTTGGGTCTGGTCTTAACGGGAATGGGAGAAGACGGCAAAGAAGGGGCGATCGCCATCAAACAGGCCGGTGGTTTGGTAATGATTCAGGATAAGGCGAGTTCGGTGGTCTGGGGAATGCCTGGCAGCGTCGCGAGCGTTGGCGCGTATGACCAAGAAGGTGATCTTCAATCCTTGGCAGCTCACGTCAAGACTTGTGCGGCATAATTCACGGAGAAAGGGCAAACTCCCATGAAACACATCCTCGTCGTCGACGATTCAAAGGCAGTGCACGCTTTTATTGAAAGCATCCTTGCGGAGAGAAATCTGAAGCGAAGCCACGTCTATAGCGGCGAGGAAGCGCTCGCCTTCTTCGGCAAAAACCAAGACGTCGACCTCGTCCTACTCGATTGGGAGATGCCGGGCATCATGGGACCAGAAACCGCCAAGGCTTTACGAGGGCTCTCCTACCGAGGGATCGTCCTCATGATCACCACCCGCAATCATCCCGACGATATCAAGCACGCCCTCAGCTGCGGCATCGATGATTTCATGATGAAGCCCTTTACGCGCGACATCCTCTTTTCGAAAATCGATGCTTTGGCAGGAGAAATTTAATATGGCTGCTGACAAAGATATTCTGAATTTTTTCGCTAAGTTCATCGAAGCACAGACCGGTATCGCCTATAGCGAAGTCACCTTTTACCAACTGGAAAGCCGCCTGGAAGCCATTGCCGTCCAGCTTGGCCACGGCACCATTCCCAAGCTCGCTGAGATCGCGCAAAAGTCCGGCATTCAAGGCCCGATGAAAGAGCTCTTGATCGACGTAGCCACCAACAATGAAACGTCTTTCTTTCGAGATACCAAACTCTTCACCACTCTGGCTCAGGAGGTGTTGCCGGCGATGATGCAGGCTCACAGCGGGCGCTCCTTTCGCATCTGGAGCGCGGCTAGCAGCACGGGCCAGGAAGTTTACAGTCTCGCGATGATACTCAGTGAACTCCAGAGCCAGTATCCCGAAGCACGCTGGGAGATGGTCGCTAGTGATATATCCGAGCGCGTCCTTGCCAAGGCCAGCAGTGGCCGCTACACCCAGCTCGAAATTCAGCGCGGACTCAACGCTCAGCGTCTCCTTTCCTATTTCGATCAGATCGAAGACGAGGGCAACGGCGCGATCTGGAAAATCAAGCCGCATCTCCAGCAGAAAATCACCTTCCGGCGCCTAAACCTCATCGAGCCATGGCCTGCGTCCCTAGGAAAATTCGATCTGATCCTCTGCCGGAACGTGCTCATCTATCAAACGGTAGAACAGAAAAAACGCGTGCTTCAGCAAATCGCCCAGAGACTCAATCCCGGATGCCGCCTGATCCTCGGCGGTGCCGAGAGTTTGATCGGACTATCTGAAGACTATGACCAAGAACAAATCAGCGGCAGCATCTTCTATCGTCTCAAATCGCCGACTCCCATGATTCAAGCGTCCTGACTTTCACTCGAGTCTTTGAACCCACCAAACATGGGACTTCTGCATGACATTAACTACAGCCTATCGCTTCCGGAGTTTGGTCGGATCCTGGAAAGCCCAACTCAGCAGCGATGATGCTTACCTCCTCGCGCAGCTCCCCACACTTCAGACGGCTCCGCTCGATCAGCTAGCTGGAGCCTGGCTCGATCTCACCGCCCAGCACCCCCTCTTCAAAAATGTTGAACGCCTGTGTTTCGTGACGCGCGTCGGGAACGGCAATCAGCTGAGCATCGTCTCGAGTCGCAACCGAACTCTTCCCAATGAAGCGATGCAACCTGGCTATCATTGCTTCGTCTCCCCGAGGAGCTCTCTTTTTTCGATGATACCAGGCGCCATGCGTTCGTATCCGGATACCCAGGTTATCGTCGAATCGTTCAAGGCGCATCAAAAGCCGGTCCAGCGTTCGATCGGTCTTTTGCACCAGGCAGGCCTGAAGTCTGGCCTCTGCCTTCCTCTCATGAGCGAAGAGCGGGTGATCGGCTATCTCTTCCTCAATAGCCTCTCTGCGGTTCTTGACCAGCCGATCGCAAACGCCGATTGTATACTGATCAACATTTTTGCTGAAATGTTTCGCTCTCGACTGCTCGAATCCTATCCTATCCCCTCGTCCTATCAGCTCTTACCGTCCTTCGCTCAGGAAGCTTGCCAAGGCCAACTTTTTAATTTAGTACAGTTGCAAGGCTTGCTTGGAACATTGAGTGGGAGCGAACATACGCAAGGTCCGGTCCGCCACGCCCAGTTAGATGTAGCGCCCGGCATGGACCAGTCGATCGTGAGCCACACGCATGTAGCTTTTGCGCTGGCTCAGCTGATCAATTGTCTGGGTAAGCCGAGCTCAAGGATTAGACTCCGCGCATTACCCAAGCGCAATCTCTTGGAAGCGATCGTGATCGACATGCAGCCACGAGACGAACAGTCTCGCCAAAAAATCTTAGATATTTGTCAGAAAGAGCTCGCCTTTTTAGGCGTCTCCATCGGTCTGAACGCAGATCAATTTAATGTGACCTGGCCCTGCGACTTCTGTTCGGCCGCGAATGAGGGTCAACTCTATAGCGTCGAGCCCTTGGGACAAGAATTTACCGCGACATCCCTTGGATCGACAGCGCTTGACCCGGCAGCCTATCGCTACCTCAAACATCCCAGTTATCCGCGGATCGACCGTCTCGGATCGAGCCAGCTCATCTCCGTCATGCTGGTGAGTCTATCGGATCAACACGCCGATTCGAGCAAAATCAACGAAGCCATCGATGCGGCTCATCTGTCCAATGAAAAACATCAACTCACAGGCTTTCTCACCTGTTATGCTGGACTCTATCTGCAGGTGCTTGAAGGTGAGAAACAGCAGGTCTTAGAGGTCTTGCCGTCCATCGAGTCCAATCCTAGACATACTTCGGTCTATTATTTAGGAATGGAATCGATCGAAAAGCGTTATTTCCCTCACTTGACCCTAGCGTTTCGCGCAAGCCAAAGTCTCGATTTTGAATTGCTGCAAACTTTCTTCACCATGCGGCCACAGGGTAGCACTGAAGTACTTACGAAAAAGCAGATCCATCAGACTTTGCTCCGCATTCAATCTCTTGTGAATGCCTAAAGATAGGATACCGCTTATGATCAGCGATGCCGAATTTGAAAAGCAGCTCAAACAGGATTTCCTCGTCGAGGCCGACGAGATCATCCAGAACTTTGAAAACGTGCTGCTCAAACTCGAATCCGATGCCGATCCCAGTCACCATATGAATGAGATGTTCCGCTATGCGCATAGTCTCAAAGGGTCCGGTTTAGCGGCCGGCTTCAGCAGCTACGGGACTTTTGCCCACAAGTTAGAGAATTTGCTCGATGCGATCCGTGCGGGTAAAGTCGCTATTTCCAAATCCAACACCGATCTTATGTTAGCTGCCCTCGATGCCCTGCGCTCTTACGGCAAGGAATTAGAATCGAATTTTGCTGCCACGCACGACTTCATCGACCTCGAGAAGCAACTGATTCTGGCTACGGCCCCTCTCAGCAAACCGATTCCCCCTCCTCCGATTCAGGTTTCAAAGATACGGCCAACTCCCCAGTTCGAAGACACCATCACCCCCAAAGTCTTCGTCCTCGAAGATGATGAATCGACTAGAGAAATGATCCTAGAGGGTTTTCCCGAGGATTGGAAAATCGAGGGCTTTGAGAGCGGGGAGACCTTTATCGAGCGATTCAAAAAGGATCAACCGCACCTTATCATCACCGATTTGAAGCTGCCCGGGATGAGCGGTCGCGAAGTCATTGAATATGTGCGCGCTAGCAGCCCGAAGACGCCGGTCATCTTTATTTCTGGCTATGCAGAACGCGCCGACATCGTAAAATTCCTCGCTCTCGGAGCCTTTGCCTTCTTTGAGAAGCCTTTCAATATGCGCGATCTCACGCATAGCTGTGTCCTAGCTCTGCGCGATTGGATGTATTTTCACACCATCGAAGAAGTGTCTATCCTAGCCTTCCGCACCTTTATGAGTTTTAATGCGATCGTCGATCTCCTGCCGACCGCTCCCCTCAGCGAGCAGGACGCGCAAAAAATCCGCGTTTTCGAACAGGATCTCACGCGGATCGGTGCCCTTTGCACGCGGGCCGGAAAATTTGCGACTGAGGCCTGATAGACGCGTTGGCTGGAAGCTTGTCTCTCTTATTCGAACAGTCCCCACGAACTTCCCACCGCAACATCGGCAGGAGCTTCGACCACGGGCTTGGCCTCGACGGCCGGAGCTTCCGGTGTTGGCAAGGGCAAGGGCAGAGTCCGGACGTTCGTCTCGGGCTTTTCCACCTGCGGCTCAGGGGCCGCTGGCGCCAAACTAATGATCTGATAGAGGGTCCTTTCCCTGCGTAAAAACCCGCCCAAGGTTCCCCCGAGAGGATTATCAAAGTGATCGGCCGCAGCGACATCGCAGATATCGATGACCTGCTTAACGCGATGAGCCGTAAACTTGCCGATATGGTTCTGCGTGATGATGAAGATCGCTTTCGCATCGGGCGCATCATCGGTTTGCGTTACAGCTCCTGTTCCCAGGTAGAGAGCTTGGACGGGCGTGATCACATCGCGATAGACGATAACCGGCTGCTTCAAAGAGATGCGCAGCTGATTGAGGGCAACTTCCTCAATCCGATAGACTTCCGCCTCAGCCACCGCGCAGGTCTGGTGATCCAAGCTTTCCAAAAGCAAATAGGAGCGGGCAGGCAGAGTGACCTCGGCTTCATGGGCGACTGTCAAGGCGGCTCCGGCTTCAGCTTTTCTATGTTCATAGATCACCTGACCGAGCGTCTCCGGATCGAGGACGAGCCCGACGCGACCATCATCAAACAACGCCGCACCTTTAAAATAATGATGGGCATTAACGAAATCCTTGAGCGGTCTGACAACCACTTCTTCCGAATCCAAAATCGCATCGATCGCCAAAGCGATCTGCCCGCTCACCGTCGTACAAATCACAACATCGCGGGCCGAGCCGAGCGATCCAAAGCCCCCTTCGCTGCCCGAATTGACCAGAGCCTGAAGTCCAACCAGCGGCACGCAGGTCTCGTCGATCTTGAGCGTGAAGCCACCCTCGACGTCGAGAATTTGACAATTGCGCGAGGAATCGAGATTGATCAGACGAAAGATCGAGGTCTGGGGGACGGCAAAACTCACCGATCCCACTCGCACCAGCACGGACACCATGCTCAAAGAGAGATTGCGCTTCGGAATGAACAGCGTGAGTTCGGTGCCTTCCCCGGATCGGGATTGCAGCTGAATGCGCCCACCCAAGCCCTCGATCGTGGTCTTGACCATGTCGGTCCCTACCCCACGCCCCGAGACATCCGTGACCTTTTCCGCTGTGCTAAAGCCGGCTGAAAAGATGAGGTTCAAAACCTTTTCATCGCTCATCGCGTCCAATTCAGCAGCCGTATAGAGTCCCATCTTGATCGCTTTGCCTTTGACCTTCTGTCGGTCGATGCCCTTGCCATCGTCGATGATGCGAATCGTATAGCGCTCGATATCTTCGGCGGCCTTCACCTGAATCAAACCGCGTTCCGGTTTGCCGGCTGCTATCCGGGTGGCCGGATCTTCTAGCCCATGATCCATCGCGTTACGCACGACGTGGACCAGACAATCGGCCAGGGCTTTTTCGGTCGTATGATCGACGCGGAGCGTCTCGCCAACGAAGTTGATGGTAGCCAGTTTACCTAACTGCCGCTCGAGGTCGCGAACAATACGCGAGAGCGGTCTGACGACCTCGGCAAAGGAGACGGTATGCACCATTCCGACCTTCGCTTGAATCGAGGATTGCAGCTTGGACATCTCATTGAAATGTTCCGTCAGGACGTTGACGCTGTTATTGAGAGGTATTTCCTTTAAGATCGTGCTGAGGAGTTTGGAAATCATGTTTCTCTGTATCGTCGTCTCTGCGGTAAGATACTCGATTTCATCGAGAGCTTCTGCCGATACGCGAATGCTTTTGGGCAGGGCTTTATCGGGCCCTTTTTTCTGTCCCACCGGAGTTTTGTCGCCGATTTCTTCGATGCGCGGCGCCACTTCCGTTTCGAGGCCGAAATCCAGCGCCGCGGGTACGGGAATGGGATCACCGCGTTCGGACGCTTCGATCATGACGTTCAGGGTGTCTTTGCCCTTGATCAGAACATCGATATGCTTGGTCTGGAGGAGCTGCGGCTCGGTTTTGAGCTTACCCAGCATATCCTCATAGGCATGCGCAAAGTTTTTGATCTCAAGGGTCGAGAGGGCGGCCGCGCTGGAGCCTTTGATGGTATGGACTAGACGGAAGATGTGATCGAGCGAGCGTTTTCTATCGTCGGTATGTTCGAGTTCGAGGATTTGTGTTTCCAGATCCTGGAGGATATCCCGTGCTTCAGCATAGAACGTCGTTTCGATGATGCGACGTTCTTCAATTTCGCTGACGCGATTGGCCGCGAGTTTTTTGACGTGTTCAAGAAAGGGCTTCTGCTCGGTCGGCTTGTCAAAGAAACTGTCGATCTTACATGCGAGACCTTCGAGCGCCATCTCCCGGGACACATAGCCTGATATGATGACGAAAGGTATCTGCCACAGCTCTTTGGTCGCATGTCGCAGCTCGATTCCCGTCTGATGCGGGCCGATCTTAAAATCCGATATGATTAAACCAACATCGAGGTGATGCTTGAGGAGTAAAGCCTTGGCCCCGTCGACAGTGGTGGACGTCAGCGGCGTAAGCCCCATGAGCTCAACGGAGTTTCGCATGAACTCGAGAGATTCTTCCTCGTCATCGACGCAGATGACATAGATTGGTTTTTTATCGACGATGTTCACCATACTCTCTCCTCGATCGAACTTCTACTGTACTACCTGTTCTATCCTGATTTTCGCTCGCACTTAGGGCGCGTTTTTATCGAGACTCTCTTTTAGCTGCCGAGCGAACGTATCGATGTCTTCTGCTTTCACTTGCGGCCGCATCAGAAGGGACAAGGCCAGTTCCGCTGCAGCTGATCGTTCTGTCTCGATGAGCTGGGCTTGGCTTATTTCAGCCCGCTTCAGTGCCGCGTAGACCTGCACGGCCATATGTTTTTTGACGAGCGATTTAGGGCAAAAGCCATCGATCCCCAGAGCCAAGAAGGGCAAGAGATCGGCCTCCGCTTCGTCGGCTGTCAAGATGAGGAGCGGCAATCGCGCGCTAGCAGCCGATCGGCGCCAGAGGCTGCAGATCTCAAGCGAGACGGAAAGCGGCGAAGCCAAACCGAGCACGAGACAATCGCCGGCACCCGGCACAGACAATTCCTGCAGCTGATCGATGCATTGCGTGCGAAAACCGAGAGTCTGGAGCTCGAGCGCAACCTGCAGAGCCGCCGCGTGACTCGCGTCGTGGATCAGGACGAGGGGCGAGAGCGTCGCGGCGGCTGGCTCCGCATGAGCCGGGGGAGAAGCACCGTCGTTTGCACTTTCTTCGGCCAGATAGGTTCGCAGTTCTGTGAAAGCCTTACTCAGCTTTTCCACGCTGAGATCGATTTTAATCAGCTGGTCTTTCCAAAAGGTATGAAGTTCGTCATGGCCGGCAAATATCGGCGTCGGCTCGATCACCTTCTTGAGTTTACGCAAGCCGACGGAGATTCCCAGTAGGGCTCCCCCCATCGTATGAAGGCGTTCGCTTTGAAAAGGTTTCATGGCCATAGTCGAGATTTCGCCTCCGTGTCTGATCGTACGTCCACTCGTATCTCTCTTCGGTCATCACGCCGCCGACTTGAGTCGATTGCCGGTAAAGTAAACTAAAGAGATGAGCTCAGGGGACAAAAACAGAGCAAATTTGTAAAACACCACAGATTTAGCTGCAACCGCCACAGACCTGTCCCACTTGGCTCGCTATCTTGAGTGAGAAGGGCCACATCCCCAGAGAAACACAAGTCAATCCAGAGTTTGAGCCGCTGGTACGAGGTTTGCTTTAAAAGGTATGCGGTGAGCCGCGACTTATCGAAAGACCAATCGATTCATGAGAAAAAGCGGAGAATACCCATGAAAAGCCAAGAAAATGACCCCCTGAACACTCTCCCCGAAGATCTGAGCAACGCCGTGTCCGATACCGCCGAAGACCTGAGCGTCGGCCTTGAGGAAGCGGCCAGCAAAATGCGAACACTAAAAGACGAATTATCCGTCAGACTCCACCTCGCGACGGTAGAGGCTCAGGATCTCAGGGAAGAACTCCTGCAATCGATCGACAAAATTGGCCAGCGTTTTGCTGAACTGGCAGAAGCCGTCGATGAAAAGTTAGATAAAAGTCAGGTGCAAGTTCATCTCGGCATGATGGATGCAAAGGAAAGATGGGATATTACGCGTGAAGAAGTTCAAAGGGTTTTTGACGTCTTCAAACAAGATCAGAGCAAGGTGAAAAAACTCATGCAGGAAGCCCGGCTCCAGGCGCGCCTTGCCAAGCTCGACGCACGCGACTTCGTGGCAGAAAGTCAAAAGCAGGTGAGTAAAAATGTACGCGAAATGGGTCAACAGACGACCCAGGCTTTGAAACGTATCAATCACAGTGTCTCAGAATTTTTGCAGCATCTTGGCTAACAAAGGACGGGGGCTCACGCGTTGCCACCCATCCCTGATAGGAGGATGAGAGATGGAACAGTCTGCCCCGACCATCAGTCAGTTCATGACGCCCACTCCTTACACGATAGAGCCTCAAGCTCCGCTGTTCGAAGCCTTGCAGGTGATGGAGCTCTACCACATCCATCATCTCCCGGTGCTCGCCGGCAGTAAGATTCTCGGACTCTTATCGCTCAACGATCTGCGGCTCATCGGTACGCATGCACCCGAGGCCTTTGCCAGCAGGCCAGTCGAGCAGTTGATGAGTCGTAATCCCTACTGTGTGACGCCCGAAACCAATCTTTGTACAGTAACCATGCATATGGCTGATCGTCGGCAGAATGCGGCGCTTGTCATTCAAGACGACGGTTCGCTCATCGGCATTTTCACGGATGCGGATGCTCTCTCTGCCTTTGCCGCTCATCTAGCCGAACGATGGCGTTCGGGACCCTCGTCGCGCTCCAGCGACGAACTTGGGCCACGAGAAGAAGCGCATCGTCCCCTGCCCCGCATATAATCGTTCATGATGGATGCGGGCCGAGGCTCAGGAGCGATCGCGGTGATCGCTTTTCTTTGGCGCCACCCATCCTCGCCCTTTCTTTTCTCTCTCACCCAGGTATTTATAAAAACACCTCCGAGGCTTTGGCCGCGGTGGGTACGCACAAGCTCGATGCGGGGCCACGGATGGCGCCGCCTCCTTGCTTTTCCTCGTCTCTCTCTCCGGCCAAATCAGCTGTCTTAGACTTCATCATCATTAAAAAATCAGCCGCCGTAAGGACCGCGCCCAGGCAATGCATTCAATTGACAGGTGGCGATCAAGCGTACTATCTATGAAGATCACTGCATCACGAGCCTATCGACCGAAGGCAAGGAGTTCTCGCCATTTTTTCAAAAAAACCTCAGTCTGTTCCGGTCGTCTACCGCGTGCGCGGCACCGGGCCTGTCTTGGTTCTGATTCATGGCATGAGCTCCAAAGTCGAACACTGGTTGGGCTTCGATCAGGAGCTCGCGAAAGATTTTCGGGTGATTACTTTTAATCACAGAGGCTTTGGCGATGCCGCGCGACCGTCCACCTGGACCATGACGATCGAACAGTTGGCAGACGATGTGCTCAATATCTTGGATCAATTGCAGGTAGAAAAAGCTCATCTGTTCGGGATTTCCATGGGGGGAATGGTGGCGATGGCCTTTGGCCTGCAGCACCCCCATCGCTGCGCGAGTCTCACCATCGTCAATTCGAGCATAGGCTCCCATCTCAATCGGCTTGCACCCTATCGGATCCAGCATCTCGCCTCGACGGCTAAGCAGTTGATCAATCCCTCTCTTCGCATCGGTTTTTGGGAGCGACGCGTCAGTCTCTTTCTAGGTCGCCATCAGACTGACAAGGAGCGTCAAGCGCTCGCGGCGACCCTCCTCGAAATCAATCGCGCGCAAAAAAGCCGGCTTTCCAATCGCTTGAAGCAGTTTCTTGCGATCAGCCGATTCAGCTGCGAAGAGCGCTTGAAGGAAATATCTGTACCGACCTTGATTGTAAAAAGTACGCATGATCACATCGTTCCTCCCTCGCATAGCGATTTTCTTGCCCGTACGATTCCTGGGGCTGAGTTGATCGTCATTGAGAATGGGGGGCACGTGCCTGTGTTTGATCGGGCGGATGAGGTGCGGGATATTTTGGTGAGGTGGGTGGCCCGCATCGAAGAGGCCACCCCAACAGAGGCGGCCTCTTCATAGACGGAAGCTTTAAAACTTCGATTGTTCCAAGATAATCTTTGCAACCAAACGAGCGCCCAAATCGGAGTAGTGCACATCGCAAGGTGGCTCGACTTGAGCCACGTTCTTGATGAGAAGACCCGTGTCACAAACTTTTCCCTTGTGAAAGAGAGCGGCAGCGCTGAAAGGCAAAAACACATCGATGGGTCGCGCGCGATTCTGAATGGCCGTCTTTGCGTAAGAAAAGTTGGCTACCATGGCCGTCGTGACATCAGCCTGATCATTGAGGTCTCTGCTGTAAAAGTTGGTCAAAAACAACTTACCTTTGAAGCCGGCGGACCGGATGCTCGTCAGGATTAGAGTTAGGTTTTGGTTGATCTTATCGAGCAGGGGCTGAAAGCCATTTTTTAAACATTGAGCGGCCCCCTCGGAATCGTTAGGATATTCTTTTTGGCATTCTTGGATGTAAAGATAATTATCGTTGCCGCCCAGCGTCAGCGTGATCAACTTCATCTGCGGGTTCTTGCGAATCAGTTCCAAGGCAAGGTCGAGCTGAGTGATGGTATAAGCCGTCTTGAGGCCGATTTTCTCTTTATACGCGAGGCATCCCACACTTGGTACGGCGTTGTCGATGAAGCTGCCTGTCGACTCACCGGGACAGGCGATGTTCCGAAACCGTCCAGCAAATCCCCACTGTCCGACATAATCGGCAAAGCCAACGAACTGAAAAGGATCGGGACGCGCTTCGGCCGTGTAAGGAATAAAACCATTATCTCCAAACGGGAGGGAGTCACCCAAAGCCAGGTAGTCGATGGTGCCATCGTCTTGGCCGTCAAGCAGATCAGATGCTCTTGCTGCAGACGTTGAAATCCCTATGAATAACAACAAGAGTGAAACGCGGAAAAAAAATTTCATGGCTGACTCCGAGAGTGATATCGGGCGAACTGATTGAGATGAACCACGTCAATAAATGCTTTGCAAAACAAACGCAAGTATTTTGTCCATTTTTTGTTCATTTTTTGGATATAGAACCGTTTTTTATAACTTATTTGACTTGTCTGTCATTGCAAATTAATTGCAAACTAGGCTAGCGCAGGGGGGAGAACACTCAAGAAATGTATAAAAAACCTCTATTTTTT